>JAHBAQ020000084.1 GCA_018500045.2 Candidatus Shapirobacteria bacterium
ATCTGGTAAAATTAAAAGATGACAAATCTTATTTTATTTTTCTTAATATCTTTTGTTTCTTCTCTTTTTATTTTCACTGTTCCTACTTTTGCTCAATGCCCAGTTTGTATAGTCACTGTTGGTGGGGGAATGTTTTTAGCTGACCGACTCGGTATTGACGATTTTTTGGTTTCTCTTTGGATTTCCGGGCTTAATGTCGCCATTTCTTTTTGGTTAGCTACCAAAATCAAAAATCGTTTTCTTGGTAACCCGGTTATTTTATCCTTTTTAATGTATGGTCTGACTCTTGGTTATTTTATTTTCACCCAACAAACCGGTTCGCCATCAAATCAAATTTTAGGTCTAGACAAAATTATTTTTGGTCAAACCCTAGGTCTATTTATCTGGTTTTTGGGTATTTTTATTGATCGTTATTCTCGCAAACTCAATAGTGGTAAAATTCTTTTCCCATACCAAAAAGTTGTCTTCCCGGTTGGTATCCTGATTCTTCTTACTGTTTTATTTAAGTTTATTTTCAGTTTATAAACTTAATTTAAATTATGACCACTAATCAAGACCTCCAAAAATTTATTGATAAAGCCAAAAGTTTAGAAAAAGGCCATTCTATGGATCTTTCTTCTGGTGAAGATTTATCCGTAGCTATTATGAATCTTATTGGTATTGAAGAACATATGTTTTTCACTTCCCAAAAACTAGGGGATACTAAATATATTGAAGTTCTTAATACTGCCCGAGAAATGCGCAAAGAGTTGATGAAAAAAATCGTTAAAGAAGGCCAAGGCGAAGTTTGGTGTACCAGTAAACACCTTCTTTCCGCTTCTATGCGTCTGATGGAAGTCGGTACTAAATATCTTACAAAAGGGGACACTAAAGAAGCTAATGAATACTTTAAAAAATCTTTTGATCTTTACAATCTTTTTTGGGGTTTAAATCTTGGTATGGTTGATTCAAAACCAGAATCAATCAAATTAGAGAGTAAAAAAGACAAACCAGTTGCTAAAAAAGATCTTCTAGGCACCATCAGCAGTACTATTGGTAAAATCCTTGACTGTTGTCGCGAATAAAAACTAATCTCTAAAAACGAGATAAGCTCCGACAAAAATTAAAATCCCCGGCCACACATAATCCCACCTAATCACCTCTGGTATTATTTTCTCCAAAAGTATCATTACCCCCAAAGCCATCAATATTATTCCCAGTACACCGCCAGATTTTCTTGGACTTGTTTTAATTTCTTTTTTTATTTCTTTTGCCATATTTTTAGTTTTTTTACCTAAATCATTAACTATTTCTTTTACCTCATTATTTGTTTCAATTATAGCGCCGCCTTTCTTTAATGGCGTTACTATCCACAAAATTATATAAATTAATATTCCGCTTCCGCCGCCGATTACTAAAAGTACAAAAATCACTCTCACTAAAGTCACGTCCAAATCAAAATAATCCGCCAAACCACTACATACACCCGCAAATATTGCCTCATCTTCATTTCTGTATAATTTTTTGTTTGTCATATAATCCAGTATATAATAAAACTATGTCTGAAGGCAAAACCGAAAACCCCCAACCAATAATAAAATCTGGCCTCAACCCCGAAGAATCAATCGGTGCCTTTGTTCTTAACGCTGCCGACAAATTGGCCGCTAAATTATCAGAAAGTACAATTGATCAATTAACTGGGTTAGAAAATCGCCGTGGCTTAGAAAGAGCCAAAGCTAATTTCGAAGTTGATCGCTATCCTGTTCTTTTTATTGCTGCTGATCTTGATCACTTAAAACTAATTAATGATAAATACGGCCACGAAGCTGGTGATAAATATATTCTTTCATTTGTCAGACTTATTAAAGAGACATTCCGGCCAGACGACGGTGTATATCGTCTTGGTGGTGATGAATTCTTAATTGCAGTTAAAAATACAAAAAACGATCCAGCCTTATCACCAGAAAACTTAAGCTCAAGAATAACCAATTCGTTAAAAGTTTTTAATGAAAAGAACTTATCAGACGAAGATCCAAATAAAAGAATCGATCATCCTCTTGCTTTTACTTTTGCTATTGAATCAAGCCATTTAGTTAGCAGTTCTCAACGCCTTGAAGAAGTTAACCGTGCCATTAAAACAGCTGACGATAAAGAAGTTGGGTTAAAACAAGAAAAAAAAGACAAACAAAAAGCTCAGCAAAATTTAGTCGACCAGGCCTCTACCAACGAATAGCAACAACCACAATAATTTTGTTTATAAAATCCTGTAGTTTTTAACTCACTTGAAACATTTTCTGGTACCAAAAATTTAATTCCAAATTTTTCTTCTAAATTTTCTCCTATTTCTATAATCTTATTTTTATTTTGGTAATGACTGGTTACCAGAGTAGAGGATATTACCTCAAAACCATTCTTTTTGGCGTATTCAAACGTCTTTCCTAATCTCAACTTCCAACAATTCTCACATCTGTTTTTGTTTTTAAGACTTCCGCCCTTTTTTATTTCCCTAAACCATTCCTTCGGACTCCAATCCGGCACTACTAATTTAATTTTATTTTCTTCACCAATTTTTTGAGCCGCTTTCAGTCTGGCTAAATACTCCGCTCTTGGATGAATGTTTGGATTATAAAAATAACCCACCACCTCTATTGATTCACCTTTCAGTGAATCGGCCATTTTCAGTAAACAATCTGCACAACAAGTATGAATTAGTATCTTCATAAGAATTCTTAATTTAAAATAGGCTCCCTTGTCAAGGGGAGCTGTCACGATTTATCGTGACTGAGGGGTTTGTCCTAAAAATTCCTTCATCTTCTCCAACCCCTCTTTCACTTCTGGTCTTTCAAAATGTTTTCTGGCTGGTTCCAATTTTTCAATCAACCAATCAGCTAAACCATTTTTCAAATCCAATGGGAATAGTTTTCCAGATTTGTAATCCTCAATCAATTGATCAACTTCGGTGTATACAATATCTCCACCAAATTTTTCCGGTCGAGAAATTTTAAAATTACCAGTTTTTTCTCCCCAGAACACCAATGTTTCTACCCAATTAATTAATGGATTAAATTCAATTTCTTGTGGTGGTGCATAAGCTTTTTTAATTTTTTCTCTAATTTCCTCTGGAGTATCGTGAATAAACACTGCACTGTTCGGTTTTGATTTACTCATTTTCAACGATTCTTCTACTGCAATCTCTCGACCTTCTTCAACCGCTTTTTTATCTTGTTTAATATCTTTATCTGGCCCAGTTAAACCGGCAATCAAATTTTGATGTATCGCAATTGGTGAAATTATTTCACCTTTAGCATTTTTTAACGGATTAATCGTTAATTTTTTTGCCACATCTTTGGCGATCACATGTGCCTTCCTTTGGTCCATACCCGCGTGAGCGATATTCGCTCCCAAAGTAAAAATATCAGCTACTTGTAATGGTGGGTAAAATAAAGTCGACATACTTACATCAGTTCCTTGAGTTTTTCCCATAATTGAAATCGATCTCAAGTTTCTTGATAGAGTCACATTTTTACCCACTTCCATAAATGTTTCCCAGTGAATCAAGTTATTTTCATACAGCTCTTTTCCAGTCACAAATTCTACCTGACTCTCATCTACTCCAAAACATTTTAACGACGCAATTAATCCTTGTTTAAAGTAACCTTCTGTGGCAATTCTAATATTTTCCCAGTTCCCACCTAATTTATTATTTAAGTAAGAATGAAAATCCGCCAAAAGTATTTTACATTTCACCCCGGCTTTCAAAAAATCAGCAATCTTACCCATCGACATTAACCCTGTCCCTAAATGAATTAACCCAGAAATCTCAAAACCAATATAGTGATTTAACTCAGTTCCTGATTCTATTAATTTTTTTAGATCCTCTTCAGTCAACAATTCTTGACAATTGCGACTAATAAGGTGAATTTTTTCTTCAACAATCATGGCTAAGTATAAAATACTAACTAAATTTTTTCCAGTCCTACCTTACTTTTTATTTGTAGTACTCTTTTACTTGGAACAAAATATACCAGGATATTGCTGTCCCGATTATTAAATTACCCAAATCCATACTTAGTAATTTCCCTACAGCATTAATCAAACTTACCCAAAATAATATTCTCCAGGCTTTAATTTGTCTCTTAAATAATCCTGGAATCACCGATAATGCCAAAATTCCTCCCACTAAACCAAATAAAACTGATAAAGTATAACCAAAACCCATCGTTACTCCGCCCAAAAATGCTACCGGAGTAAAGAAAGACATTCCTAATAATGCCAACACCATTGGGATAATTACTACCAAACTAATCAAGGACAAATACGGCGCAATAGTTACAATCACTTCCTTGGCTTTTTTAGGTAAAGTCCAAAGCTTTCCCACAAAAATTTCTTCTAATTTGATTTCTAAATCACCAATCATACCTTTTATATCTTGTTTTTCTTGTTTCATTAACTAAATTTTACCTTATTTTTAAATTAAAACCAGATTTTCAGTTTATTTTCAGTCAAGCAACTATAATATAACCTATGAAACTCCTTATCGTCGAAGACGAACATCTTATTGCCACTTCCCTTAAAAAGGGACTAGAGCAAGAACGTTATACTGTTGATATTGCTTTTGATGGACTTGAAGGTTACGACTTAGCTGCCTCTGGTGAATACGACATTATTCTCCTCGATCTTATGTTGCCCGGTCTTGACGGTGTTTCTATTTGTCAAAAGCTTCGTTCTGAAAATATTCACACCCCCATTTTAATGCTCACTGCCAAAAGTCAACTTGATGATAAAGTTAAAGGTTTTGATGTTGGTGCTGATGATTATTTAACCAAACCTTTTGCTTTTGAAGAACTTTTAGCTCGAATTCGAGCTCTTAGTCGCCGACCTCAACAAACCACTAATAAAGTTTTATCTTTGGCTGACTTAACCATCGATACCACCAACTATCAAGTCAAAAGAGGAACCAAAGACATCCGTCTTTCTAGTAAAGAATATTCTTTATTAGAATGTCTCGTTCGTCATGCTGGACAAATTCTTAATAAAGATCAACTTATTCAGTATGTTTGGAGTTATGAATCAGACATTTTACCTAACACTGTCGAAGTCTATATCCGCAATCTTCGTCAAAAAATTGATCAACCATTTAAGAAAAAACTTATCCAAACCATCCGTGGATTTGGTTACAAAATTAGTGAATAATATAAATATAAAAATTTTTTTTAAATTAAAACTTCTCCCTTTTTTAAAGGGAGATACCCTGAGTTTATCGGGGAACAGAGAGGTTTCTTATGTTTAAACAAGCTCGCATTCGACTTACCGCCTGGTATTTGTTGATTATCACTATTATTAGTTTTTCTTTTAGCTTCCTAATTTACGGACTTCTAGATCGCGAGATTAATCGTTTTGCCAATTCTCAACGTAATCGCATCGAACGGGATTTAATTATTCTCAATCCCGATTCATCACCAAAATCAATTGGTACTGTCAGATTAGTTGATCAAGATCTTATCGATGACAGTCGGCATCGACTTTTACTCAATCTCCTTATTATTAATGGTTTTATTATCACTGTTTCCGGCGCCCTTTCTTATTTTCTTGCTGGCAAAACTCTTTCTCCAATCCAAAAAATGACAGAAGACCAAAAACGTTTTATTTCCGATGCTTCCCACGAACTTCGCACTCCCATTACTGCTATGAAATCTCTTTTTGAAGTTACTCTTCGTGACAAAAACCTTGATCTTAAAGAAGCCAAAAATGTTATTGATACTGGTATCGATCAAGCCAACCGACTTCAAAAACTTTCCGATTCACTTCTTGAAATTAGCCGTCTCGAAAATAATTCTCAAAAAATAAATTTTGAAACCTTAGATTTTTCTAAAATTATTACTGATTCCGTTAAACAAATTGAACCCAAAGCCAAAACCAAAAAAATTAAATTAATTTCCCAAGTTGAACCGGCAAAAATTTCTGGTGATAATAATCGTCTTGTCGAACTTTTTACTATTTTTCTCGATAACGCCATTAAATATAGCCCAGACAATACCGTCATTAAAATTCTTTCCAAAGTCAAAAAAAATCAGATTATTACCAAAATCGTCGACCAGGGCATTGGTATTTCTGATAAAGATTTACCCTATATTTTCGACCGTTTTTACCAATCAGATATTGCTAGAACTAAAACCAAAGAATCTGGCTATGGTCTCGGTTTGGCTATCGCCCAAAAAATTATTCAACTTCATCGTGGTCAGATCAGTGTCAAAAGTCAAATTGATCACGGTACCACTTTTATTCTCAGGTTCCCCTTATTCAGTTAATCTTCAGTATTCAAACCTAAACTCACGCTTATGAAGCCTATTAAACATTTTTTCGTCAGTCTTAAGAATAAATTTATCTCTCTGCCAAAATTTATCCGGATTTTATTAATTCTCTTTTTACTCAGTTTTGTCGGTTGGTTTACTTATTCCCAAATTACCACATCTCAAAAATCGTCTATTCAATTCAAAACTACCACTGTCCAAAAAGGTACTTTAATCACCTCTATTTCCGCTACCGGTACTATCACTTCTTCCAACAAAAGTGCTATTACTACCGGCGCTACCGGCACCATCAAAAAAGTTTACGTCAAAAACAGTGATACTGTCACCAAAGGTCAAAAAATCGCCGATATTACTCTCGATGATGACGGTATTTACAATCAAACCATAGCTTGGGCCAATTACACCTCAATGTTAGAAAAAGAAAAACAATCTATCGCTGATCAAACTAGCGCCGACCTTCAGATGTGGCAGGATCGTCAGGTTGTTCTTGATGCTCAAGAAGAGTACAACAATATGATCGCTGGGGCTTGGAATCCCAAAACCAAAGCTGAATATACTTATAATGAAAAAGCTATTGTTACCAAAACTCTTGATGAAGTTAAGAAAAAATTTACTACCGACGAAACCACCTACAACAATTACACCGCTGTTATTGCCAAAGCCAAACAACAAACCGCCAATGCTTACGACAATTACAAAAAAGTTTCTTCCACCATTTATGCTCCGGTTGCTGGTGTCATTAGTAATTTGAGTTTGGCCGAAGGTGTCATTATTTCCAATCCGTCCGATTCCATTACTGTTTCTACTGGCAGTAATAGTAACGAAAATTCTTCTTCTGTTACTTCTCATAGTGTTGGCAGTATCACTAATCCCAAAGGTCAATATCAAGCCACGTTAAGTTTAACTGAATCTGATATTGTCAAAATTAAATCAGGTCAAAAAGTTACCCTAACTATGGATGCTTTCTCGGGCGTTACTTTTACTGGATCAGTCCTTTCCGTCGACGTTGCTGGTTCTTCTAATTCTGGTGTCACTTCTTATTCGGTTGTGGTTTTACTCGACGATACCGACAAAGAAATTTATACCAATATGGCTGTTACCGCCACCATTATTATTGATTCAAAATCCGATGTTTTATTAATTCCTTCCACTGCCATCGAAACCAGTAGTGACGGTACTACTATTGTTCAAGTTATTAAAGATGGTATTACTTCTAATGTTACTGTTACTCTGGGTTCTACTAATGATAGTCAAACAGAAATTAAATCTGGCCTTAGTGAAGGCGATACTATTGTTTCTTCCTCACTTACTAATCAATCAAAATCCAATAACAATACTTCTTCAGATTTTAGTTCTTCAAACAGAAATAGTAACAGCCGTAATGCCGGTACCTTTATTATGAGCGGCGGTCCTCCCGGAATGTAATTTAAAATATGTCTAAATCAAAACCAATTATTGTCGTCAAGAATCTTTCTAAGGTTTATAAAACCGATCTTCTTGAGACCATTGCTCTCAATAATGTTTCCTTTCAAATCGACCAAGGGGAATTTGTCGCCATTATGGGTCCTTCAGGTTCTGGTAAGTCTACTCTAATGCATATTTTAGGTGCCTTAGATAAACCCACCTCTGGTCAGTATATTCTCGACAGTAAAGATGTTAGTCATCTTTCCGAAGATGAATTAGCCGACATTCGTAACCGCAAAATTGGTTTTGTTTTCCAGGCTTTTAACCTTCTACCTCGTACTTCCACTCTCAAAAATGTTATGTTGCCTATGGCCTATGCCGGCATCCCCAAAGAAGAACGCGAGGCCACCGCCAAAAAATTTTTAAATATGGTTGGACTAGGGGATAGATTGCATCACACCAGCAATCAAATTTCTGGTGGTCAACAACAACGTGTTGCTATTGCTCGATCTTTAGTTTTAAATCCAGCTTTAATTTTAGCCGACGAACCTACTGGAAATATTGCTACCTCTCAAGCTGATGAAATTATGGCTATTTTCGAAAAATTAAATGATGATGGTCACACCATTGTTATGATTACTCACGAACCAGACATCGCCGAACACGCCAAAAGAATTATTTTTATTCGCGATGGCAAGATAGTCAAAGATAGCCCCAACCATCATCGTCGTAGTGCTTCTATCAAAAAGGAGGTTTTAGCTCATGATTGAATATTGGGAAATGCTCAAAGAAAGTTTTCTTAGTCTCAAACTGAACAAAATGAGAACTGGTCTGGCTATGCTTGGAATTATTATTGGTATCGGTTCAGTCATTGGTCTTATTTCTATTGGTGAGTCCAGTAAAAAATCTGTCACTTCTCGCATCGAATCTCTTGGTTCCAATTTAGTTACTGTTTCTCCTGGCTCTCAACGTTCTGGTATGGTCAGAGGTAACAATACTGTCAAAACTTTAACTTTAGCCGATGCCGACGCTCTCGAAAAAGCCGGTCTTTCAGCTATTTCTTTAGTTTCACCTGAATATTCCAGCCGTTACCAAGTTGTCGCTGGTGATGCCAATACTAATACTAGTATCTATGGCGTTAAAGCCGCTTACTCCACTGTTCACAATCTTAAAATTAGCCGCGGTCGTTTTATTACTGACAGTGATTATGATTCCAATTCTCATGTTGCCGTTATTGGTCCTGATTCCGTCGAAGAACTTTTTGGTAGCTCTGATTATGATTGTTTAGGTGAAACCATTCGTATTAATAGTCTCAATTTTACTATCGTTGGTATTACTGTCGCCAAAGGTACTAGCGGTATGGGTAGTAGTGATAGTGCTATCTATATTCCTCTTTCTGCTGGTCTCAAACAACTTTTTGGTGTTAGTCATCTTTCTTCTCTTTCAATTCAAGCAGTAAATTCGGACGTTATTATTCAAGCCCAAAACCAAGTCGGTTATTTTCTTTTAGCTCGTCACAAAATTACCGAGGCCGCCAATGCCGACTTTTATATTCGTTCTTCCGAAGAAATGTTAGAAACTATCTCTAGTGTTACCGGCACTTTTACTGCTCTTTTATCCGGTGTTGCCGCTATTTCTTTGATAGTCGGTGGTATTGGAATTATGAATATTATGTTAGTTACTGTTACCGAACGCACTCGAGAGATAGGCCTAAGAAAAGCTCTTGGGGCGAAAAAGAACACTATTATTACTCAGTTTTTAACCGAATCAATTATCCTTACTTTTGGCGGGGGAATTATCGGTATTATTCTTGGTATTGGTCTGTCTTATGGTTATTCTGTTTTCAACTCTTCAGTTTTTACCATTTCCTTCAGTTCGGTTATGTTGGCCTTTTTAGTTTCCGTTGGCATTGGTATTCTTTTTGGCTGGTATCCCGCCCGCAAAGCCGCCTCTCTTCAACCTATCGAGGCTCTTCGTTACGAATAAAATTTTCAGTTTATTTTCAGTCCATAAACTTATTATCATATTAATTAAAAATTAACCTAATTTATGTCCGAAAAAGAAAATAAATTTAATAAATACATTCTTCCTGTCAGTTTATCTTTTGTCTTTTTAATCATCGGTTTTGGCTCTGGCGTTCTTTATCAAAAAAACCAACTCAAAACTACTTTTGGCAATCGAGTTGGTCAATACCAAATAGGTGAGGGTATGGGTCGTGGCCGCAACAATCAAAATGGTCAAGGCCAAGGTATGGGTCTGCGTAATGGCGCTGGTTCTGGCGCTACCTTTGGTGAAGTTACCAAAATCGACGACACTTCTTTTACCATCAAAACTGTCGATGGTAGCTCCAAGATCATTTTAATTTCCGATTCTACCGCTTTTAATAAATCTACTACGGTTTCTAAAACCGAATTAAAAGTTGGTTCTCAAGTCCGAGTTGACGGTACTACTGATACTAATACTGGCAGTGTTACTGGCAAATCCATCGAAATTGATCCCGCCCGTAACGGTCAAACCACCACCACTCCTCAACAGTAACTTAAAAGTTTGATTAAATTTTGTAGAGACGTACGACCGTGCGTCTCTACTTATTTTTGATTTAAAGTCCTGCCCTATCAAGGGAAGGACTTAGGAAGGGTTTTACCTCTCAATTGCCAACAATTTTGCTCTGCTCCATTTTTTACACTTTTCACATTTCAAATATTTTCTATTGACCAAATTTATAGTATAAAATTCCTTCAAAAAATTTATTTGTTGTTTGTGTCCACACTTATCACATTCATAACCAAAATAGTGACAGTGCCAGTTTACTATCCAAATCAACAATCCCAATAGTACTACAATCCATAAAATCATCAAACCATTTTCTACTAACCAAATCACTGCCGTCAATTCAAGTACTATAAAAACTATTAATCGCCAAATAACCTCCCAAACATCTTTTAGTCCTACCTTTTTGTATTTCATAAAATTTTTTTAATAATACTAATACTGTCTATAGAATTATAGAACTTAATTTCTTCAATTTTTGATAACTCTACCCACTCAGCTTTACTAGCGTAGTTCTTTTCGTTTTCACTCAAATGATCAGTTGAAATATTCCCTCCAGTAACTTTACAAAGATAATACATTAAAATTGATTGAACTGGTTTTCCATCTTTTGGTAATCTAAAAAAAGAATTTTCACAAATAACAACTTTCCCCACATTTACTTCCAATCCAGTTTCTTCTTTAACCTCTCTTATCAAAGCCTCTTCGATAGTTTCTCCTAATTCAATTTTTCCGCCAGGAAAATCATAACCATCCCACTGTCGCGACAATAAAATTTTTCCTTCATTAATAATTACCCCATAAACCGATGGTCTAAAACTTAATTCATCAACATTCACCTCACTCAAATTTCCTTTTATATCTTTACAAACTACTTTTTTCATATTCATCTTATAATCATATTATGTCATATCCTCAAATCAACGTCCGGCTCCGAATGATTATTATCAAAAATGGCCAAGTTTTACTCACTCACAACAAGACCAAAAATTATTATTACTATGTTGGCGGCCACTTAGAATATGGTGAGTCCATTTTGGATGGTTGTAATCGGGAAATTAAAGAAGAATGTGGCGCTGATACAGAATTCACTTTTCAAAAAATTCTTTACATCCGCGATCATTTATTAAACCAAAAAGATCATGGTCAAGACGAACATAGCGTTGAATTATTTATCTTAGGTGACGTTAATAAATTTGAAGAGTTAGAGCAATGTCTCGATCCTCAACACCCCGATGGTCAAGTTTGTTCTACTTGGCTTGATTTAAATAATTTACCCGACAATCTTCTCCCTAGGGGACTAACTCCCATTTTATTAGCCGACTACCAAAATAATTTTCCTGACTCCGGCAAATACGTTGGCCCCACATACTAATTACTATTCTCCGATTTACTGCTTGTATTAAGAATAATTTAGTACCTTGCATTGCAAAGTACCTGGTATATAATACCAACTGATGAAAGATACTCACGAACAAAATTCACAACTCCGCAAAGGTCTCCTAGAACTGGCGGTCCTTTTGGTCATCAACCGTGGGTCCGTTTACGCCAGTGATATTTTAAAAGAATTAAAATCCAACCATCTATTAGTCGTCGAAGGTACTTTATATCCGCTTCTTAGTCGTCTCAAAAACGAAGGGGATCTTGATTATCAGTGGCAAGAATCCAAAAATGGTCCGCCTCGCAAATATTATCAACTTACTGACTCCGGTCAGAAAAATTTGAAACAGATTTTATCTACTTGGAGCAATCTTAATCCTGTCTCTTATACACATCT
>JAHBAQ020000090.1 GCA_018500045.2 Candidatus Shapirobacteria bacterium
AGATGTGTATAAGAGACAGCCCTACTAAAAACAGATGTTGTCTTAAGAGCTCCAACCAATAACGATTTGTCCAAAACCGCGGAAATTTGGAAGCTAGAGGGAATAATTTGTTGATAATCAGGATACTGACCATCAACCAACCTGCTCACCACCTCGGTATTATTAAAGGAGAACATTGCCTGGGTTGAAGAAACAACAACATCCAACAAACCTTTTTGACCGCCTATGATCCTGGAAATCTCCACAACGGTTTTCTGAGGAACTATTGCTTCCAAGTCGGTTCCGGAATAATTTTTCAGTTCTATCTTTTTTTCCGCCAACCTGTATCTATCGGTGGCAACAATTTTTAAAATCCCTCCGGATACAGCAAATAAAACCCCGGAAATTTCCGGCTGCGTTTGATTATTGGATGCGGCAAAAGCCACTTGATCCATGGAGTTCTTTAGCTCTTGAGCCTCCAGACTAAAACTCTGTCCGTCTGATACCACCGGGATTAAAGGAAATTCATCCGCCGGCATTGTTTTTATTGAAGTGTGGTAATTTCCAACCTCCAAACTTAATTCGGTACCGCTTGTTTGAATGGTGGTGTTTTGGTTTGGAAGATTATTAACCAAGTCGCCTAATGTTTTTCCAACTACAGTTATTCCCCCATCTTCTTCCACCTTACACCTTACCTGGGTACTAATTGCCAGTTCTAAGTTTGTGGAGGATAGTTTTAAAACTCCGTGTTCTGTTTTCATTAAAACATTGTTCAGGATTGGGAGAGTGTTTGTTGAAGATAAAACTTTTCCTATTATTGATAAACCTGTTTTTAAATTTTCTTGTGTACAGATTATTTTCATAATATATAAAATAAATTAATTGACTTAGTAAGAATAATAATGGTTGTTGATATGTGGATTAGGCTTAAACCTTAATAAAAATAAAGATATTTGGGAATTTTAGTGTTGATAATTTATGTCTGCTTTGGGGTAAAAATATTTATTTTTTAAAACCACAACAAAATATTTTTATTATCCACATTTGTTCTTGGTTATGTGAACAGCTTATCCATAATTAAATCCACTTCTTGTTTAAACGAGCTTTTTTCCGCGGTTAGTTTTTCAACTTTTTCCACAGCATGCATAACAGTTGTGTGATCGCGCCCGCCAAAAAAATCACCAATGGAAGGAAAGGAGTTATCAAGCTCTTTTCTAATTAAATACATTGCAATTTGTCTGGGTTTAACAAATTCTTTTTTCCGTGACTGTTTAATAAGGTCTTCCATAGAAATATTGTAAAAACTGGCCACCGATTCTGCTATTTTTTTTACGGAGGTCACTCTTTTTTTAACGCCAACAATGCTGGCGAGTATGGTTTTTGCCTGTTCCAAAGCCAAGCCTTTGTTTTCCATTTGCTGATAAACAGCCAGTCTGTTTAAAGCGCCTTCTAATTCTCTTACGTTGGTAAGAATATTTTCGGCAATATAAAACAAAATATCCTCTGAAATACTCACTCCTTTTTTTTCCATCTTAGTTCGCAAGATTGCCATCCTGGTTTCCAGATCCGGAGCCTGGATGTCTGCCACCATCCCCCATTCAAACCGGGAAATTAATCTTTGCTCAATCGCCGGAATATCCTTAGGTAGTCTGTCTGAGGTGATTATAATTTGTTTGCCTTTGTCGCGGAGTTCGTTAAAAGTATGGAAAAATTCTTCCTGAGTCCCTTCTTTACCTGCTAAAAACTGGATATCGTCAATTAACAGGCCATCTATATCGCGGTAATTTTTTTTAAACTCATCCATTCTCTTCTGGCTGATGGCGTTTATATAATCGTTGGTGAATTTTTCGCTGGTTACATAAAGAATCTTTTGCTTGTTGTTGCTTTGTAACATTCTGTGTCCAGCGGCGTGCATTAAATGAGTCTTGCCTAAACCAACTCCACCATATATAAATAGCGGGTTGTATTGAGAACCCGGGGTTTTTGCCACGGCCTGGCTGGCGGCGTGAGCTAACTCATTGTTTTTACCGATAATAAAGGTCTCAAAAGTATATTTTGGATTTAATCCTGATAAATTTTGAGCGAAACCTTCTTTTTGGCCGTTGTTTTCCGGGTTGCTTTTTACTGAAGCGGTTTTTTGCGCGGGTTGCGAGTTGGAAGAACCACCCAACTGGTAACGAATTTCTTTAATTTCCGGCGCCTGTGTTTTTAAGGCTTTGAGCATTTCTTGATGGTATTTTGCCGCAATCCAATCTCTGTTAAAAGCGCTTGGTACGCCTATGACTATAAAATCATCCCCTCTTTCAGTAATACTTGTATTTTTAAACCAGGTGTTGAAGTTTGCTTTGCTTAAAGAGATTTCCAGGCTTCCCAAAATTGCTTGCCAGAGTTGTTGGTTGTTCATGTTGTTTAAAATTTGGATTTTTAGTTTCTATGATTATTTATGGGCTAACTGTTACTTCTGCATTTTATCAGGGACTTATCAACATGTAAAACTGGCAAAATAGCTTATAAACAAAGCGGTTTTTTCCTACAGTGTGTATATGCTGTGGAAAATTTGTGGCAAACTGATATGTCATAGTTTTTCTGCTGTTCTTTGGGTTGACCCAAACGCTTTTTTTCTTTATAATTAGCTAAGATTATTACAAATTAGCAAGGAACAAATATTAACAATTTGAATGCTTTGCAGGAATTCATTGGTGGTGTTTGTAAATTTAATTAGAATTAAGGTTAATTTTTATGAAAAGAACCTATCAACCAAAGGTAAAGAGAAGAAAAACCAGACACGGCTTTTTAAAAAGAATGCAAACTAAAACCGGCAGAAACGTAATTGCCAGACGCAGAGCCAAGGGCCGCAAGAAACTGTCTGTATAGTAAAATAAGTAAAATTTTAAGTTAATGTTAAAAAAAGTTAACCGCCTTGCGAAAAGCAAAGATATTCAGAAAGCCTTTGCCAGAGGGCGGACTTTTTTTAACCCACTTTTTACTTTAAAAGCAGTGCCTTCCGCCGAGGAAAAACGCTTTACTGTTGTGGTTTCAACCAAGGTTTATAAAAATGCCGTGGATAGAAACCGTCTGAAAAGATTAATAAGAGAGCATATTCGCTTAAACCTCAAGCATTTTAGGCTCGGGAATTACGTGGTTGTGGCCAAGCCGTCTGTGGCCAAAAATAAAGAAAAAACAGTAATGGATTCAATTGCTTTAATACTTTCAAATATTGTTTTATGAGAAAACTTTTATTGCAAATTATTAATCTTCCGGCTAAGTGTTTGGTTGTATTAATTCGGGCTTATCAGGCTACCTTGTCCCCCGATCACGGCTTATTTAAAGCCAAATATCCTTACGGTTTTTGTCGGCTGTATCCTTCCTGTAGTGAGTACGGCAGGCAAAGTGTGGAAAGATTTGGAGTAATGAAAGGCGGGTTTCTGGCGGCAAAAAGAATTTTAAAGTGTAATCCTTTTACTGTTCCCTCAATTGATCCGGTTCAAAAAAATATTTAAACTAATAACATGCTTTCAACTTTATACTCAGACATAATTTATCGCCCCCTCCTTAACCTATTAGTATTTTTTTATAACATCTTCCCCGGCCATGATATTGGTTTGGTTATTGTTTTTTTAACGATATTAATTCGTTTAATCCTTGCGCCGAGCTTTCATAAGTCGCTTAAGAGTCAAAAGGCGATGAATGACTTACAACCCAAGCTAAATGACTTGAGGGAAAAGTATAAAAATGACAAAGAAGGACAAGCCAAGGCAATGATGGATTTGTACAAGGAACACAAAATCAACCCTCTAGGTTCTTGTTTGCCTTTGCTGCTTCAGTTACCGGTGTTAATTGCTTTGTATCAGGTTTTTAACAAGGCGTTAAACAATCATTTGTCAGGACTATACTCTTTTGTGCATCAACCTGAATTTATTAACCCAAAGTTTTTGGGTTTGGTGGATTTAAGCAAGCCAAGTTTGGCGTTTGGAATTGTAGCCGGCTTAGCTCAGTTTTGGCAGTCAAAAATGATGATGCCAAATGCATCTGGTCAGCAGGACACCACAGCCAAGGCCATGCAATTACAGACAACCTATGTGTTGCCGGTTATTAGCGTAATTATTGCCATTAAGCTGCCTGCGGGGCTGCCTTTATACTGGATAGTTACCACGCTTTTTGCTGTTGCCCAACAGTACTATATAATAAAAAAACACCCCCAACCCAAGAATTAGGTGGTAGGAATCAGGAATTATGGAAACAGACTTTCCCATAATTCCCAATTCATAATTCTTAATTCAGAGCATATGACCGATTATAATAAAATAGAGATTGTAAAAAATATTATTGTCGAGCTGCTGGAACGGTGCGGTGTTCAGGGAGCCGTGGAGTTCGAGGAAAGTATAACCAAGGGGTTGGTGTTTAACATTAGTTCCCCAGATTCATTTATGATTATTGGGAGACAAGGCACCCTGTCTCTTATACACATCT
>JAHBAQ020000033.1 GCA_018500045.2 Candidatus Shapirobacteria bacterium
AGATGTGTATAAGAGACAGTCCTAATGCGGATAGATTGCGAATTGTTGAGGTAGATATTAGCCCTGCGACTAACGCTCAGGGCAAACGACTTTCAGTCGTTTGCGGGGCATCCAATATCGAAGTTGGTCAAAAAGTTCCAGTGGCTCTAATAGGAGCCAAGCTCCCCAGCGGGCTGGAAATAAAAGAAGTGGAAATTAGGGGTGTAAAATCCTGTGGCATGCTTTGCGCCGAAGATGAATTGGGACTTGGTCAAGATCACAGTGGAATTATGATTTTGAAAGAAGAAGCTGAGGTTGGCACAGAATTTGCAAATTATCAAAATAAGCGTTAAAAAATATGCAAAAAATTGTTATTGAGAATAAGGAAGAGCAAAGACTAATTGCAGAATTGGACAAAAGAACTGATATAAAGGCAGAACGTATAAAAAGACTTTTAGCACTTCCTGACCTTACGAAAAAAGAAAATTCACCGGTAAAAATTTTAGTGGACGCCATATTGAATTTGCCAAGATTTAAGGATTTTTATGTAGTAGAATTTCCGAAAGTTGTTACTGTTGAAGAAAATTTCGATGTTTTAAATACTCCGGCCGATCATCCTTCCCGCAGAGAATCAGATACCTATTATTTAGACCAGGAGCATATTTTACGCACCCAAACCACCACAATGTGGCCCTATTGCTTGCGTGATGAAAGAATTATTAAAATTTTGGAAAAAGAAGGGCATATTGGGATTATGGCACCCGGTATTGTCTTTAGGAAAGATGAAATTGATAGAAGTCATTACCCAGCCTTCAACCAGATAGACGGACTTTATATTTGTAAAAAATCAGAGCATGTAATAACCCAAAAAGAGCTAGAAGACATCCAAGCTGATGCAGCTGAAGCCGTTTTTGGCAAGGACTGTGAGCACAGATTTTTGGTGGATTCTTTTCCTTTTACCGATCCTTCGGTGCAAATCGAAGTTAAATTCGGTGATAAGTGGATGGAATTGTCCGGTTCTGGTCTAGTGCATAAACAGTGCTTGAAGAATTTCGGTTTAGATCCAGAAGTTTACAATGGTTGGGCTTTTGGTTTTGGAATAGACAGATGGGCCATGGTAAAAATGGAAATACCTGACATTCGAGTTCTGTGGTCCAATGATCCAAGAATTACCAGCCAGTTCAAAGACATTAACAGTAAATTCACGGAAGTCAGCAAATTTCCAGCGACGATTAGAGACATTTCTTTTATCATTGATAAAAATATAAATCTCAATAATTACTACGAAATTGTCCGTGACTATGCCAATGATTTAATTGAAGAAGTGAAACTTTTGGATGAATATGAAAATGTAGAAAAATTCGGCCAAGACAAGAAAAGCTACACTTTCCGCATCGTGTATCGTTCTTCGGAAAGAACTTTGACTAATGAAGAAATAAATAAAATTCAAGGAGAAATCCGTCAAAAAACCGAGCAAGAACTTAATGCTGTGCTTAGATAAATTTAATACCAACAAGCATAATGTCTGGAATTTCTAAACAATACGACTTCAAGTCAGAAGACGAAATTTATCAGCTCTGGGAAGAGAGTGGTTTTTTTAATCCAGATAAAACTCCGGAAGGAGAAACGTATTCCATCATGATGCCGCCACCTAATGTGACCGGCGTTTTGCATTTAGGACATTCTCTGGAAAATACTTTGATGGACATTATGGCGCGCTATCAAAGAATGCAAGGCAAAAAAGTTTTGCTTTTGCCTGGCACGGATCATGCAGCCGTGGCTACGCAGGCCAAGGTAGAAAAAGTTTTAATGGAGCAGGGGATTAAAAATCCAAGGCAAGAATTGGGTCGGGAAAAATTGCTGTCAGAAATTCGCAAATATGCGGAAAATTCCAAAAGCACGATTTTGAGGCAAATCAGAAAAATGGGCACAAGTTGCGATTGGTCAAGATTAGCTTATACTTTCGATGAAAAAAGAAATTTAGCGGTCAATACGGCTTTTAAAAAAATGTATGATGACGGCTTGATTTATCGCGGTAAAAGAATTGTGAACTGGGATCCGGTACTCCAAACCACGCTTTCGGACGATGAAATTATTTGGCAGGAAGAAAAAACGCCATTCTATTACTTGCAATACGGTCCTTTTGTGATTGCGACAGCCAGACCGGAAACCAAATTCGGTGATAAATATGTGGTCATGCATCCGGATGATAAGCGCTATAAGCAATATAAACACGGCGAGAAGTTTGAATGCGAATGGATTAACGGCAAAGTAACGGCTACAGTCATTAAGGATAAGGTGATTGATCCGCAATTTGGCACCGGCGTCATGACTATCACGCCTTGGCATGACATGATTGACTTTGAAATTGCTGAAAGACACAAGCTGGAGGGCGAACAAATTATTGATTTTGCGGGAAAATTATTGCCCGTAGCCGGAGAGTTTGCCGGTTTGCCAATTCTGGAAGCCAGACATAAAATTGCCGAAAAACTTCAAAGCAAAGGTCTTTTGGTTAAAATTGAAGAAAATTATACTCATCGCACAGCTAAAAGCTATCGCAGTCAGGCTTCAGTGGAACCGCAAGTTAAGGAACAGTGGTTTGTTGATGTGAATAAAATTATTCCGGGAAGAGG
>JAHBAQ020000077.1 GCA_018500045.2 Candidatus Shapirobacteria bacterium
AGTCGAAATTGGACCAGGTAAGGGGATTATCACTCAAAAATTATTAGATTTCGGTTTCCAAGTTGTTGCTGTCGAAAAAGATCGTCATTTAATTAATGAGCTTCAAAATCGATTTTCTCAAAATAAAAATTTTAAAGTCAGACAATAAACCCACCGAAATGTATCTGATTTTGCAGCAAGAAGCCGCGGAAAAATTTTCTTTGTTCGATGACATTAATAATCAAGACGCCATCTTAGTTGCTCCGTTTTATGACGTCGAAATTTTAGGTGATATTGACCGAACTGCCTTTACTCCCAAACCTCAAGTAAATATAGTTTTTACTAAATTTACTTTATTAAACAAACCGTTAATTGATTTGCCACATTATCAACAGTTTCGTGATTTTATTATCTTCGGTTTTAACCAATGGAAACCCAATATTTTTGCCATTTACAAAAAAATTTTTTCTTATGATCAGTTCAAAAAAATTAATCACCAATTAAAAGTAAATTCCCTTAAACCAACTCAATTAAATTTTAACCAATGGTTAGGCTTATTTTCTATTTACCAAAAATTCACCCCCGACACCAAAAAACGTCTTGTCTCCGGTTTTGAAAAAACCCACTCATCCCATTGAATTTAAGCTATTCTTATATATACTCTGAATATAAAGATTAAAACCCAATAGAATGATAGGTTCAAGAGTAATGCCTCACGACAGAAGTAAAGAAGTTTGGACTTTCGTTAGAGACGACTATACTGTACCTTGCCGTGAAAATCCGGCAATGATTAACTTAATTCCACCAGAAGAACGCGTCCGAGTTGGCAATGAATTAGTTAAATCCTTTTGCGAAGCTTTTGGTATACCAGATATTCCAGAATCACGTAAATCTGAAACTGCTAAATAAAATCTACCCTATATTAAATCCTCAAACTAATTTTCCCCCATTGAATTAATTTGTTACTCGATATATTATTCGACTAATATACCAAAGTATATTTTTGTAAAAGATATAGCATCAATTACATATGTTTTTTGTCCTTTAATATCAAAAAAGAAACGATTTTCTCCAGAAAGCAAAAAGGAGGAATGCATATGCTATGGCCACTGTTGGAGTGGTGGGCGAAACTACCGGACATCCGATAATTTTCTAGTTCCTATTTGAGCCATCGAAAGGAGGGTAGTTGGATTTTTCTAGCGTTGTTGACTGAATTGTCCGACACGAGATCCAATGGTTATCCCCATTAAGGAGGAGTGTCAATGTCCTACCTGTATAACAACCCCGTGATCGTATCTGAGAGCCAGCTGGGCTCGTCGGATCTATCGTCGGCCGCCGTCAGGACAGGCAGCCGCCAGAAAACGCACCAGACCAGCGGCAAGTTCAATGGCGCTGCGCCTGCATCTCAGGTGTCTGACACGCGAGGCGTTTCCACGAACACCTACTGAGAGCACGAGCCCACAGGGCCAGTGAGGTGCGGCGTAACCATCCGGATCTATACGAACGGATAGATATCCGGCATGGTGTTTCTGGCACTTGGTGGATTTCCCCGTGTTTCCGTTCGCCAGGGGAGTCACTGAGGCTTTTCACCCGACCGACTGCTGCCGTCGTTTCTTTTTCTGACTGACTGGTTTCTTTGTGGGGCGTGCGCCGTGAGTGTGCTGCTGTTGCAGTATCATTTTCATGACAATCGCCCCCACCCAAAATCTCTCCCCAAATCATCCCTTACTCTACAGACTTTTAAGTTTACAAAAAACCAAAACTTTCAAAAACTCGCATTGGATAAAATAATTTCATATCTGTTAAGGCTCTAAAAAACAATCGAACGATGTTTTCCGCTGTAGATAGTAATATTTTAAAATATTAACTCTCAGCTATAATAAACATTATGGCACTTCTAGGAACTCATATTAGGTTTGCTCTGGATGTTAAAGATAATTTTAAGGTTAAAAATCTGGACAAATATATCTCAGGAACAGTTTATCCCGATAGTCGTTATATCACTAAAATTAACAGGGAAATAACCCACAGTAACGATTTTTTAAACGATCTTTTTTATCAGGATAATGACTTCAAAAAAGGCTGGTTTGTCCATTTAATCTGCGACAAGATTCAATCTAAAGTTTTCGAATATATTTTTCCTGAATTATCGGGTAGCTCTAAAGATACAGAAAATAAATTATCACCAGAATATTGGGTTTTAAAAACAAACTTAAAAATATTTCAAGATCTCCACGATGTCTCTCAATTCCCTATAAAGAATTATTTAAATCACCTAAAATATATAGAAACTCCCAACAATGAAGAAATTAAATTAGTAAAAAAATACAATCAAATCCTTATTGATCTTTACCAAAAAAATAAATTAATTACCCAAGATCTTGTTAATATGTGGGCCAACTTAGGAATAGGCAAAGAAATGACGAATCAAATAAAGAAAAAAAATGACGAAATGAACTCAGATGTAAAAATTTTAGAAAAAATACCTCTAATTTATCCAGAAATGTTAAGTTGTTATAAAAACTCAAAATAAAAGACTCTCGTTTTTGTTGCCCGTGCCGGTCGCGGCCAGTTCTATCTCTATAACTCAATAGGGATCCATGGCCGTTCGAATCCATTTTCCGGGCGCAACACAGTCTAGAACATTTTATCATTATAACAATGTCTCATTTTGACTAATTTTTGAACCTAAATGAGACAAATGAGACAGTATAAAAAGAGAGTTCCATTTTTTTAAAGCTGAGGATATTTTGATGACAATATACTTATATCCCTATTACAGTCTTTTTTCTTTAAGCCACTTAATATCGTTTTTTCTGTTTCTGGTGACCAGTATATTCTCAATTTTTCTTTTGCTCTTGTTATCGCAGTATAAAATATATTATGTGTGATCATTTCTTCCACTTCATCGGTAACGACAACTTTAACCGAAGAATACTCTAAACCTTGAGCTTTATGAATTGAAACTGCATAAGCAATCTGAAAAGGAACTTCTGTTTCAACAGAATCATCATCTTCATCAGTACTGCCAAATTTATCGACAAAGAAACGAATTACTGAGTTATTATTTCTAGGATTATCTATCAATTGAAGACTATAAAAATCCGCCTCAAATTGATTTATAGCTTTTTCTATCTCAATATCAAACTGTATTCTCTTTTCAAGAATCTCTATCCCAACAATTTTTCCTTTCAAATTATTGTAAATTAAAGGAGCAAATCTGTTTGATTCATTAAATAAAACAGGATCATCAATTTTATAAATTTGGACACCCCACTGTATAGAAGGGTTAGGGTTGCTTCTTTGTAAGAATTTATTAATGTTATTTATTCCATAAAGTCCATCGTAATTAAGACATAAGATGATTTCATCTTCTTCAGTATGCTCAAAAATAGAATTATCTAAAGTGATGGAATAATTATTTTTTGCGATATGTTCTAATATGTCATCTTCTATGTTTCTCACTCTATTCCATAAATCAAGTAATTTTTCATTATTACTACGATAAGGTTTTGTCAACTCAAATACTGAAGTGTCAGGTACAAATTTTCGTACCATTGTAAACCAATTGCCAAAACGAATTGACTCTATTTGAAAAACATCACCAACCAAAACTAATAATTTGCAATTAACCTTTCTTAAAATTGCGATCATATCTGAGTCGCTAACAGTACTACATTCATCAATAATTAACAAATCAAATTCGGTTTCAAAGCTGCGTCCATACAAAAACTTTGCTATAGTACTAAATGTACAATTTGCGGTATTTACCCTTCTTTTTAGATTATCCACTGCTGGATTTGTATTAGCTAAGTAAAGCTTTTTATTGGGGTTAAATAAATTTGAAATATGATTTATTAATGTAGTTTTTCCTGTTCCTGCAGACCCATATATTAATGCTACCTTTGAATTTTCAAACATTTGTCTTAATTTCTCCTTTTTTTCATCACAATCAATTACATGTGTACTTGATTTCAACCATGAATCAAATGAATTAGAAAAATTTTTTATACCAGCAGACGAAAACTCTTTTATTTTTTCAATGATGTTAACAGTATCTTCTTCATAACCCCTTATGTATAAGTGATCTTTATAAACCTCTATCCTACGGTTTACATGTTTAAAGTAAAGATTACTATTATATTTTTGAATAAGGCTGTCAATATCATCAAAACCAACAATATCTTTTTTTGGAGTATATAACTGTCCTTTTTTTTCGGTATTATTTTTTATACATCTAGCTAATAATTCGTGTTCTCGATTCGCAGAATCTATACAATCAAATAAATCTGAGAGCATTATATTATGTTCTACTAAAGATGCTGAAAACGGCATTTCATCAAAAGGAACACATTTCCAATCAAAATATAAATCTGACAATTTTTCACAAGCCGAAACGCTAAGTTGATGTTTAATAACTTTATTATTAAGTTGGTATAGCAAACATCTCAATACATTACTCCCAGCCGCTTTATTTTTAACAAGCTCACGAGTTTTATCTAAAGTTTCAAGAAAATAAATTGTTTTTGCTTTTTGAGTTATTATTTTCTTAAACCATTGATAATAATGATCGGACGAATTTACTATTTCAACTAAATTTAAACCGGTTTTCCTCAAAAATAACATCAATTCGTTATATTCATTAGTTCCACTATTTATTTTTGAATGATTCCCAAATATATCGGCAAAATGATCAAGTTCACAAGGACGAATTGACACTTCCCATTCATCAATTATCTGGATCGGCATTATCTTTCCTAAAATTTCTATACTATCGTTACTTATTGCAAATTTGACAGCATAGTTAGGAAATATGTCGAATTTTGTAAATGCGATGATTCTATTAAATTTACTTCTATTATCATTAGCCGTTGTAAAAGTAACTTCATAATATACCTCATGATCAACAAAAAATGGTTTTATTTTTTGAACATAGTAACGATCATTGTAACTACTTTTTATTCTTGTTGAATCAGATTTGTTAATCTTTTCTACTATTTTTTCATAATATTCTTTTAAGGCAGAATCAAGTTTAATAGGGAATTCGTCAATATTTTTTAAAACATCCAGACCATATGTCTTTTTTAAAAATGATTTTATCTTGAGTAAATGTTCATAATATTTCAACATTAACCTCTCTGAATTTTCCCCATCAAGAG
>JAHBAQ020000063.1 GCA_018500045.2 Candidatus Shapirobacteria bacterium
AATGTTGGTTAAAAATTCTTGATTTTCTATTAAAACACTGGTCCAATAATTTTGATCCTTTGAAGGAAAGGTATTTATAATTTCTGGAGTAAGATATAAGGATATTAAGGCTTTTGACAAATTGTCTGTTTGAGAGTTAAAGTGTTCAAAAAATTTTATATTTGGCTGATGTTCAGAAGTAAAAAATTCTGGGTGTTGCTTGAAGGTATAACCTTGTAAGACTTCACGGGCGTTTTGTTTAAAGAAACTACCTTCGGAATAATTTGTTATTACTGACCAGGCGATTTTGTCCTGAGGAGAGGCAGAATTAGTAAGATCCGAGATATAGTAAGGGAATATGGAACTGGAAGCATCAGCATCTAAAAACAAACTTTTTGAAAGTGACGGTGTTGGTTGATAATCAGAAGTGAAAAATGAATCGACTTGATCCTTGTGATCAATGACAAATTTTGCGATCGCAGCTCCACAAAAAGGTTCAAAATGAGAGACACTAAGCCAAATTTTTTGGTCTTCTTGATTTGGAAATGTTTTGATAAAATCAGCTGTGATGGCGGGTAATATTCTATGTAATTCGAAGGGATAATTGTTCCGGAATATAGCCTCAAGACAAGAAGTTGCGGATTGAAATTCTTGAGAGGAAAATTGGTGGCTTGGAGTGTCTGAAAAAAAACTGTAATAATTTTCTACTAAAAATACCGGATCAAGACCACGTAAACCAGAAAAACGATCAAGTTTGTTTTTGATACGGTAAAAATCTTCATCATTTGTTAAAAAAATATTGGAATTTTGTTTTTGAAATTCATTTAAAGTTTTTGATTCAACTCCAACAGAGTATGAGTGATCAATCTGCTTAATAAGATTCTCTTTATATTCATATTGAAGAAGTCCAAAATATGGTTTTTGTATATTTTCTAAAACATTATTGATGATTTGATCTCGTGGGAAACCTCTCTCTCTGAGAGAATCGTAAAATTGACCATTATCATCTAAACCGCTTTTTTTTAATTTTGAAATATCTCTAGAACGAATTAATTTGCCTTTTAAGGTTTTGCGTTCGTGATCATATTTCTGATGGTGCTGGTCGTAAAGACTGGGACGGTCAGGAAAGAGAGGTGGAAGATTGACAGAAGTTTCTGGGGTGGTGGTTTGAGCTGATTCTTGTTTGATGGCGGTGGAGAGTCGGGTAATTTCTTGCTGATCAGAATTTGAAGATGAAGTTATTTCGGTAGTTGGTGTTGGCGAAAAATGATTTTCGGTTGGATGATCTGATGAAAGTTGGGCGAGTTGATGGAAAGTTTCGGCCGGATTTTGGCGACTTCGGTGATTAAAAATTGACCTGATTTTATCGCCAAGAGAGGTTCTTTCGGAAGGTTTTATTTCTGTGACTGGAGGTTTAAGTTGACTACCGGAATTATCAATTGGCATAAGAATTATTTAAAGCGGTAATGGTTTTTTGGAGATTATTTTTGAAAAGTGGGTATTGATTAACAAATTGGCGAAGGTTTTTGAATAAATCGGCAGTATTAGTGGAACTGTCAATACCAGCAAGAACGGCTTGGGAAATTTGAGAAACTTCTGATGGAGTAATTTGATGGTCGGTAAAAAGAAAGTCGAGAGTATTTAAAATCTGACGTTCGATAATATTTTTATGGTAAGAAAATCCGTCTAATTTAGTCTGAGAAGACATTAATTAAGTATACAGTTATCTGATGGTTTTTTTGATTTCTTGGTCTTTGATTTTGGCACGTTTTTCGTACTGGCGCATTTTGCGACCGACACCAATTTCGACTTTGAACCATTTACCCCGAAGATAAATAGCAATGGGAATGATCATATATTTTTGATGACGGAGGGAAATGAGTTTGGCAATTTCTTTTTCGGATAACAAAAGATTACGTTCAGTAGTTTTGTCGGTTTCGGTATTTTGAGAATATTTGTAAACAGGAATTTTGAGATTAAATAAAGTGGGTTGACCGTTGATAACTTCAATTTTGGAGCCAATGAATTGAGGGGTTTGGATGCGCAAAGATTTGGCGTCAGCGCCAGTAAGGGCTAGCCCGGCTTCGAACTTTTGAATAAACTGGTAATCAAGGGAATCCTTGTTGAAGTAACGCATAGCTTAGTTTAGCAGATTTTAACCCAATCTTCCCCTTTTATTCCCCTTCTTTAATAAGACGGGGAAAATTTTTAGAGGGATATTTTGTAGATTTTTTGGTTGGAGGCAAGAAAGTAAATGATTTTGTTGGAAGCGTCGAAAGTAACGTCGAGAACTTCTAAATTACCGAGGTTAAATTTAGAGACGAATTCGCCGGTTTTTTTGTAAACATAAATAAATTTAGAATTGTCGGAAAAGACTAAAAAATCACTATCAACATCGGTGACTAAATTGGTGGCTTTGGTAAAATTAATTTCCTGGTTTTGATTGAATTTACCTTTGATACCGCTATTATAAAGAAATATTCGGCCGGATTCAGTGAGAACCCAGATTTGACCGTCGATTGTAAGAGAATTGGCACCGAGTTCGAGTTTGGCGTCATTTTTTAGCCAACTTTGAGGAGTAGAATAACCGGAGGCGCTGGGAGTAGATTTCCAAATAGTTTGGGAATTTTTGTCGAGCACATAAAGAGAGCTGTTCCAAAAATGAGCATCAGTAATATTGACCGAAGATGATGAAAGATCGATTTTTTGGGTTAAACCGCTTTTTTCGATTAAGCTAATTCGGCCTTGAGATAAAAGATAAAGATTATTATTATCGACTAAAATTTTGGAGGAAGATTTTATCTGATCAGAAATCAAAATACTTTTGGTGGATTTTTCTTTGGGTAAAATATTATCGATGCGACCGGTAGTCGAGTCGAGAAGATATAAACCAGATTTGGAAAAAATTATTTTAGAAAACTGAGGATTGTTGGTGATAAGAGAAGTGTCGTAAACGGATTCCGGTTGAAAACTATCACTATCACCATTTTGAGATAAAATTAAATCGACTTGGGATTTGTATTGATTGATTTCGTTGATATGAATATTAAGCTGAGACATTTGAGAAACGATTTCTTTGGCTTCTTTAGCAGATTGATAAGTGGTTTCAGGATCAAGATTTTTGATAGCAGTAATATTATTAAGTTTTTTTTCGAGTTCTGATTTAAGATTTTGAAAACTGGTTTCGGCTTTTTGGACCTGATTTTTTTGGTAGCCAAAATAAGAACTAATGAGTAAACCAATGAGTAAAAACAAGGCGACCAATAACTGAATTTTTTTGTGGTTGCTGATTTTAAATTTAAAACGACTTTTGACATAAACTTCTGGTTGGGATAACGGCGGAGAAATAATTAGCGGAGTGACTGGTGGAGTTGTAGGTTCTGCTGGCGGTGAGGAAATAATAGGGGTCTTGATTAAAGGTGAAGATACAGGATTAGATTCAGAAGTGTCAGCTGGTTCATCACTGTGGGTTTCTATAAGAAAAGCGGCGAGATTGTTTTGATTTTCGACCGAATAAAGATAGGACAGAAAAGTTTCCTCAATGTTTTGAATTTTAGGGTCGGTAAGGGTTAATTTAATTTTTTCCAGAGTAATTTTGGAGACAAAATCGGAAGTACTAAGAAAAAGACGATCATTATTTTTGACCGGACCAGAAATTTGAGAAACTTGACAAGGCAGACCAGATAAAAGTTGACTAATGTTTTGTTGACGTTGAAGAAAAATTTGATTTTGGCCGTAAGTAGCAGCGTAAACTTGTTGATGATGATTGGCTAACAAAGAAAGATTAACATTAACTTCCTGAGGAAAACTATCGGCGATACAGCTGTTAATAATTTCGAATAATCTTTGATTGATATCTTTTTCGGATTGAAGAAAAAATTTTTGGTTTAGATTATTAATTAATTCCCGACCAAGAGTTTTTAGATCTAAAGAATCATTTTGAGTTTGAAGACTAATGAGACCAAAAAGATGGATAGATTCGACTGGAACATCCGGTTCATTTTCCCACGTCTGCGACCAAAATTGAGGTGTATTTTTACCGATGAATGATCGACAGTTAAAATGCATTAATTAATGATACTACAAGGCGAACATACTTAGCACTAAAACGACAGAAAAAATCAAATGGATGAAAGAAAAAGCAATAAGAAAAATATTAAATTTGTCGGTAACACTTTTAGACATTGATGTGACTTGTTTAACGACGATTAAGGCAAAGATTACATATAAAAAGGAAAGGGCGATGAAAAATATTTTAGTAATACTAAAAAAATAGGAATCGAGATTATGAAGATTGGTAAGATCAAGCATTGGAGCCTCCTTCTTGTTCTTCTAGGTCGCGGAGTTCTTTGAGAAGTTTAATAATTTTTTCAGGATTAGGAACTTTTTCAAAATTAATTTGGTTGATTTCGGAGGCTGTTTGAATAAGAACGTCGCCGTAATTGAAAAAAGTACCTAAAAGACCTTTGACTGAAGAAGAAACATCCTGAATGGCGGAAAGATCGGCTTCGGCAAAATGTTTGTTGAGCATATTTTTAAAATCAATATCAACCACTCGTTCGTCGGTAATTAAAAAAACATTGAAGTACCAGCCGAGAAATTTTTCGAAAGCATAAATAAAAGTAAATAAATACCAAAATAAAACGGCAGAGAATCGATATTGACCAGGGAAGAAACTTAAAAAGTCAAAATAGCTAAAAAACAAAGGGACAAAAAGCATTAAGATGCTGATTATTACCCATTTGATATTGGTAACCCAGTGGGGTCTGACAGCCAGATAAATTTCTTCGTTTTCATCGCGTTCGGTGAAAGAAAAAACTTTGGGACGAACCAAAAATGAAGAAAATGGACTTTTGGTATGACCAAGGATGTCATAGATTTTTTGGTCGAGAAACTCCTTGGCTGAATTGTTGGGAATATTTTTGGCGGGTTTTTGGGGTTTATCGACAGAAACAGATGGTTTGGTGGTTTCAGATTTTTTGGTAGGACTAGAAACGACAACCGGATCATCCGGCGCGATAGTGTCTAGATCACGAGAGCGGTTCATACTTTAGTTTATCAGATTTTCAGTTTATCAGTCTATCAGATATTTTAATGGATTATTGCAACGGAATATTTGGTTATATTGGGTGTGTATATATGTATATTTGGTATGTATTAAATTAAGCGGTTTAATTCCAAAAGATTTTTGATTTGGGAAGCGATGAAGGTGGAGGCGGATTTTTTGGGAAGGTGGAGAAAGATTTGTTTGGTGCTGAGATGTTTTTGATCGATATGAAGTTGGGTGGAATAAGCCATCCAATTGCAATTGTAAGTGCCCATACTGGAGCTGATAACAAAAAACTGTGAATTAAAATTGTCAAGATTAGGTAAACTTAAATCGAGAAGAATGGGAGAAAAAGGATAGATTGGTTGATTATTGTAGGCATTTTTAGCTTGAGTTTCAATGCGAATTTTAGGGAAATCACTATATATATCACCAAGACCAATAATTAGGTTATATTGATTTCGGGCGATATATTTTTGGAAAAATAATTTGGGATCAAAATAGATAAGACGGAATTCAATGGGGTAATTTTGATAAATTTTTTGTAATTCTAAAAGAGTTCGATGAGAAATATTTGTGCCCCATTGATTGGAGAAAGCATAAATAAGAATCATAAGGGCAAGGGTAAAAACAAAAATTTAATTAATTTATTTCTTTTCAATATTGAAGAGGTCGGATTTGATAACGATGGCACCGGGAGAGCGAAGATTGAAGGCAGTTTTAAAAGTAGAGGCAGAGAAAGTAAAATCACCTTTGTCGGTGGAAACTCGAACATTTTTGGTGGTACCACCGGTAGAATAATCAACTGATATGGAAGAAACAGAGGAAACCGGACCACTTTTGTCGGCTACTTGGCGGCGGAGTTCGTCTTTGGACCAAGCACTGCTGTCGCAAGAACCGATACAATTTTGAATTTGAGACAGATGACCAGAATCGCCGGTTTTGTCGTAATAAAGAACAGCGTTGATAATGTCAGCAAATTCTTCTTGATTTAACCAGGGATGAGAGCGACCATAGGCGTCGTTGCTGCGGGTTTTGTACCAACCTTTGTAGTACCAAGGTGAGGCTTTTTCATAAGAATCATTGGGCCAACAAGATTGATTACCACAGGGAGTGTCCCAAAGCTGAGGAGTAGTATGATCAGCCGAAGAATAGGATAAAGTAGCGCCACCGGAAGTGGAGGCATACATAGTAGAAAATATTTTGCCAGTTTTGTTGCTTTTGATGACCATACCTCTAGTGTCTTCGACAGCTTGTTTCCACTTGCCAGGAGAGTTGTAACGAGTAGAACTGTAAACCTGACAAGCTTCGGTGGTACAAATAGAACCGGATAAATTGTTGGTGGAATTTAGAGCGTAAGTACGAGCGGCAATGGCTTGGGCTTTGAGGGCCTCGTAACCACCATTATCTCCCCAATTGGCTGGCATTTCGGCAATACCGACTAAATAATTATCTTCGAAAGGCAGAGTACCTTTGTCAGTTTTAATAGAGCCATTAGTATCGATTTTTTCAATTTTAATGTCGCCGTAATAAGCTTTAAGAATGGTTTCGTAATTTTGACCGGCTTTGGCGCGACCATAAGCACCGTATTGAGACATACCTTTGCGATGTGGAGCACCAAAAGAAAATAGAGCAAAAGCGGGTGAAAATCCGGGGTTGTAATCGGCTCTTGAGGCGGGATCGTCGGAAGAAGAGACGTCACCAACAGAAGTATTAAACATGGCGGTTTTGGCGGCAATTAATGATTGTTGTTTGGCAGAAAGTTCGGCTTTGTAGGTTTCAGCTTTTTTGATTTCATTGGCTAAAAAGCCAAAACGAGTTTCAAGATTTTTTTTGAGTGAAGCTAAACTGGTTTTTTGAGTTTCTAATTTGGTTTTATTTTCACTTAGGGTGGAAATATCCGTAGTATATTGAGTAATTGTTTCTTTATCTTTACCAATAATCGACTGATACCAGGTGTATTGTTGAAGAAGAGAACTGCCCTCTTGAGAGGAGAGGAAAATTAAAAGTGGGTTAAATTTTTTGGTATTAATATAGTAGCGCTTGACCCGTTGTCCTAATAATTCTTTTTGATTGGCCAGATCAGATTCTTTTTGGGCGAGAGTTTGATTAAGACTAGCAACCTGAGATTCGATTTTGGTGATTTGAGATTTGGCAGAGGAAATTTTTTTGGTAAGATCGGTAGTTTCGTTTTTGAGAGGGCCAATGGCAGCTTCAAGATCAGCAATTTGTTTGGTAACATCGGAAATTTCTTCATCAATAGTTTTGGAAAAAACCTGGTGAATGCCAAAGAAAAATAGACTAAAAAACAAAATTAAAAATGGAATTTTAAAACGATTGAAATGCACTATTTAAGTGTAACATTTGATATACTTTCTTTATGCTTAGAAGAAGAGTTTGGATGTTTTTGGCAGTTTTTGCCGGAATCTTTCAAATGTCAGTAGTGAGAGTTTTGGCGGCAGATCCGTGTTTGGAGACAGCTTTGGGTTGTGTACCTTACACGGTAAAGGGATTTTCAACTTGGTTAATGAATATATTATTTGGGATAGCCGGTGGTATTTCGTTTTTATTAATGATTTATGGATTTATTTTGGTGGGAACATCTTCGGGAGACGATAAAAAACTCCAAGGAGCAAAAGAAACTATAACTTCGGCAATAACTGGTTTATTGGTGTCCATTTTTGCCTTGTTTATTTTTAGATTGATTGCGGTGGATATTTTAAAAATACCCGGATTGTCGGCGATAAATGAACATAATTTGGTGGCAAGTAGTATAGTATTTAAAGGTTTAGAAAGTAAATTTACTATATGTTAATAAAACCAGTATTGGCTCAAGGTGCTGAATTGTTGGATTATTCGGGAACTGGTTTTAAATACGCTGATTCAACAGTAGGGGCAATTTTTGGCGATGTTTTGTCGTATGTTTATGTATTTGCCGGATTAGCTTTACTTTTGATGTTGATTTCCGGAGGTTTCGGTTTGATGACTTCAGCCGGAAATCCGGATAAAATGAAATCTGGGTATGGCAGAATTACATCAGCATTGATTGGTTTTTTGATTATATTTGTTTCCTATATCGTGGTTAAAATTGTGGAGTCGATCTTCGGATTGACAATTCTTTAGTATTATCTCCCCAGACGGCGTTGACGTTGTTGATACCAAATTATAGCTTTATCAAGTTGTTTGGGATTAAAATCGGGCCATAAAATGTCAGTAAAGTAAAGTTCGGCGTAAGAAGTTTGCCAGAGGAGAAAGTTGGAAAGTCTTTTTTCGCCACCGGGACGAATAACTAAATCTGGGTCAGGTTGACCAGTGGTATATAAGTATTTAGAGACTAATTCTTCGTTGACTTGAGAAGGTTTAACACCGTCTTTGATAATATTTTGGATAGCAGTGACAATTTCATCACGACCACCGTAATTGAGGGCGACATTGAATTTGAGACGTTCTTGGTCGAGAATCATATCGACAATTTTTTTAATAGCTTTGCGGACTTTGAGAGGAAAAGCTTGAAAATTACCCAAAACAAAAAATTTGATGCCAGATTTTTGATATTCGAGACGTTTTTCTTTGACAATTTTTAATAATAAATTAAAAATTCCTTTGACTTCTTGAACAGATCTTTTACGCCAATTTTCGGTAGATAAGGCATAGACAGTAAGATGAGTGACACCAATGTCTTTACAGTGATCAATAATTTTTTCGAGATTTTCGGCACCAGCCTGGTGTCCGTCACCAGGACTTAAACCACGAGCAGCAGCCCAACGACGATTACCATCCATAATTATGGCGATATGTTTGGGTAAGTTATTGGGGTCGATTTTTGAAGTCATAGAAAGTATGTCGTATGATATCAAAAAATCCTCCAATTTTGGAGGATTTTTAATTTCTTTTACATTCATTTAGAGCAAACTGTTAGTACCAGAAAGCCACTCTTGAGTCTTGCGACTTTTGAATGGTTGAGATGGTTCAGTCTTATGGACTGAACAAAACCTCAAAGGAGGTGATCCATCCGCACCTTCCAGTACGGATACCTTG
>JAHBAQ020000013.1 GCA_018500045.2 Candidatus Shapirobacteria bacterium
AGAAAGCCGCTTAAAAAAAATTTTAATTGATTTTTTTCTATCTTGTTCGCCTCTTTATGTTGTTGCCAAAAATTTTTAATTGTATTTAGGGTGAACACGACCATGTAAACAACAAAAATTTTTGTTATCAACCCATCTTTTCGATGTCCAAATTGATCAACGTATTGGACACTCCATGGCCACATCAAAAAAATAACTGTCCCAGTTAACCAATACACTCTCCTCCACAGTGGTGAATATTTTATTTTTCGGGGAAAAATATAGGAAAAATGCAAAAACAAAGTAGGTAAAATAAATGGTGTAATAAATACAATTTTATAAAAAAATATATTTTCTAAAAAATACGTTCTTAGAAAGAGGGTAAAAGACCAAAGCCCTAAACACAGGGATATAAGTGCAAAAAAACAATGTGTGGTATTACGTGGATTTTTTCCAAAAATAAAAATGGCTACGATAACATTGGCAAAAAAAGGTAGTAACAAAAGATAGTGCATATTAAATTAATAGTTTTAATTACTCCTCACAGCAAACAAAGTTTCGCGGTGAGTTAGATAGTCGACAACGTACTTTTCTACATGTTCCAGTGCAGTGTGCTGTGCTTCACTGATGGTGCTCGATGAGGATTTAAACAACATAAAACCTACGATCGCATTGTGATTATGAAAAACGTACACCATGTTCACCTGAGACTTACGCATGAAGCGCTCTATATCTCGTACGTATCGATGTCGCACAATCTGTAAATCTTCGAATGAAAAAATATTTCGAGGCAAATGATAGACACCAAGCATGCGTGGATCTTTTTCCGAGATGCGCTTCTTGGTAAATACATCTCGCAATGTGTATTGATCTCTCAATGCGATGAATGCATGCAAAGGCAAGATGTGTACACGAACACACTCGAGCTCAATTCCGGTCACTAATTTTTGCATTGATGTGCGTCCCAATTTTTCATCTATCTCTTTCATGTCTCGAACCTGCGAGTCGAACGCATCAAAGAAGAAATAGCTATCCAAAAGCTTTTCGATAAGAATGCTTATTTTTTTATAAAAAACAAAAACAAGCAAGATACCGAGCGTCCACACAGCAATGTTTTGTTGTGTCAGCTGTGCAAGAAAAAATAAAAACGTAATGCTCAGTAGATATACCAATCCGATAGACAAAAAATAGACTCTCCGCTTCTGAATTGATAACTGAATATCAAGATACTCATATGCGATGCTTGTATACAAAAAACTGAAAAACAACAGACTCGTTAAAGCTGTGCAAAGGACTTGCAAAACATTTACTATTCCAGCATCTACAAAAACTATCGACACAATTACGAATGGCAAAAAGACATTTAAAGCGCAATTCAAAAGTAAAACAACTATAAATACAAACAGTAAACTACGAGATGCGACAAATGATTTTAATTTATTTACTTTTAATAAATGATACGAAGTGATGCCAAGGATAACAAAAAGGTACAGATAGTAGACAAATGCCAACGATCCAAAATGAGCCATATGCTCAATTGGAGAAACTTGAGCTGTTGGAAATAGTACAAATCCAGGGATAAAACAGATGATCGTCAAAATACACACGCTTATAAGCGTCTCAAGCTTGACTGGTTGAATTCGGCGCAATGAACGAGCTAGAAATAAACAAAATACCGCGGCCCATATTCCAGCGGCATATGATAGCGAATCAAAAAAGTATCCCCAACCAAGAATGCACATAAAAGATGCAAACATAATTACCTGCCAAACCGCGAGACTAAGTAAAGCCAGAAATTCAAAGCGATGCTTAGTACGTTTATTCGAACGAAAAAATAATAAGGCAAGGATTCCAAAACTCAGCACGATGCACGCGCCAAGAAAAACCATTGAATAGTTGAAGAAAGCTTGAGAGGTCATAGTTGTTCTTTCTTACTCTTCATCTCTAAAAGCGCTAGCAGACCTAAGCCCTGAAAAAATGCGCCAGTGAAGAACACAAAATCAATCCAAGAAGCAACAAAAAATTCCTTAGCAAAAATAATGTATGCGACATCCGCAACATAATTGAAGCAAAAACCAAGAAAAATAAACAATGTTTTTTGCATTCCTCGGAGCTCTCTACGCATTAGGATCAAATACAGCAACGCGCAGAGCTGAAAAAATACCACTAAATCTAGCACGGTATAAAATGCTCCAAAATAATAATCTTTTGTTAGGTTTGTCCATTCTATTTTATCGGCCAAAAAGATGTACGTCGTTTCTGCGAAACACAGTAAAACAAGACAAAAGATTATTGCGCGCCTTCCAAGATAATAAAGCATTTTCTTATGTCCAGTAGATGAGACTAGAAAAAACAACCCAGCGATCCAGAGGGTAGATCCGGCGGCATAAAAAATATCTGGAAACTGTTTATACGGTATTGGATTATTCAAATGAAAATTAAAATACAAATAGACAATATTACCAAAGCCCCATGAGACAAGAGCCAAAGAACAAAAAATTATTGCTAGACGAAGATACCGAGTGTACGATTCTTTATGTTTAAAAAATACAAAAAGTGTATAAACGCCTGCTAGGATGGGAATCACAGCCATCGGAATGTTGAAGAGATAGTTTTCAGTGGTCTCCTTTACTCCTCGTGCAAAAATCGCCAACCACCAAAGAACGCTTAAAGAATACAAAATAATGGTACCACGTTGCACTGCTTTAATTTTCATAGTTTTTTAATTTAAAAAGCTCAAGCGCGCCAAAAGACTCTAAAGTTACTGCGGTCAAAAATAAGAAGTCGATCCATAATGGTGCAAGAAAAATTCCTGTGGTACTTAAAAATTCAACATCAGCAATATAGTGAATAGCAAAACCTAAAGTAAAGTACATAAGTATTTTTTTCATTTGTACATGCTCATATAGCACAACATATCCTAATAAACCGACTTCAAATAAAATAAGAATATTTGGCATTACATATACAATAAAAAAGTTTACAGTGTTCGGAAAGTATGGGAATGAAGGCCGTCCATTTAAGATACTGTATGCAAACAATACATAGGCAATGAGTAGAATAAAGATAGTAATAAAACGCACCAATGCCCTCAGAACAAATTTTTTACGCTTAATCATGAATTGGACAAATGCAAGTCCAACTGTCCACGTGAGCATAGTAAGATAGTATAAACCGTCAGCAAAAATGATGCGCGATGAATCAATTCCAGCTAACAATCGATAAGCTATATACAAACCATTACCTGTACTCCAAGCAAACAGGGCGATAACAATAAAAAGTATTGCTAGTTTATGATTCTTATTTTTAAAAATTTTTTTGGAAAAATTATAAATTATATATAAAGAAGTAATTAGAGGAATTGCCGTCATCGGAATATTAAACAAAAATTCGTGCACTCTATTAATATCCCCAAAAAATAATTGTTGAATAAAATACGATGCTGCAAAAAGGTATGTGGCTATTATCACTTTCTTCATCAGATTATTTTTCATAGTCGTGGATGTTTTTCGTCAGTGAGAAATTGAATTAATCCGAAGGATTGCAAAGTGACACCACACAAAAAACAAAAATCAATCCATGATCCTACAAAATAGATTGATTTAATTTCTGAAATATAAAAAATATCTGCTATATAATTCAGCATGAAACCAAAAATTATTAAACTCAAACACTTAGCGAGATATCGAGAACTTTTATAAAAAAATAAAATATAGACGAGCATACACAATTCAAAAAACACAACAAAATCAAATACGACATACATTACGCCCAAAAAGAATCCATGTGGAAAATTTGGTAATGTAATGCTTTTACTAGTTAAAAAGTACATCATGCCTACACACAGTAATAACAAGGCACAAAATGTAACTAGTTTTTTAATGCTTACTGCAAAAACTTTTTTCATCTTGATAATAGACAAGATATGTATCAAAGCTTTGATCCAAAACAAAGAGCATAGACCATAAAAAACAACTATCAAAATTGAGTACCACCAATTGGTGTCTGTTGATAGCGGTGTTTCTTCATGAAGAAAGAAGTTGTCGTATAAATAAATAATATTTCCTAACCCCCAAACTAATAGGGCTAAACTAGCGTAAGTAACTGCACGAAAAGCATCAACATGTTGTGTGTATTTTTTTGCCTGCAAAAAAGAATAAATGGATGCGAAAATTGGAATCACAGCCATCGGAACATTAAACAAATAATTCTCCGTCGTGTCCTTTATCCCCCTCGCAAAAATCGTCACCCACCACACTGTGCTCACAACAAAAATGCCGATGAGAATTTTTTGGATTGTGGATAGTCCTCCATTTTTCATAGTTACTTTCTTACTGGCTCAACAAGCAGCTCTTTTGGAATCTCAACCCCATCTTCCATTGCAGTAATGAGCGTGTACTCCCCTTGCATCACACCCCACAACTCTTTTTCCGCATTCATCGCACGCTCACGCAGCACAGCAAGATCCTTCGCAGACCACGCAGTGCCATCGAGCTTTGCTCCAAGCATCCATACACCCATACAACGAAACGAGTCATGCATCGCAACACAGACCTCCCTATCCATCTGCGTCAACTTACGCGCAACTTCAACATGCTCTGCATCGACCGTACACACTACTATCTTCGGGTTTTGCAGTACGCCGTAATGGTTCAATACCTTCGCAACACTCTGGTGTTGTGTACTGGAGTAGAGTGTTGGATATGCCCTACACTCAAAATCCTCATATCCCCAAGCTCCG
>JAHBAQ020000062.1 GCA_018500045.2 Candidatus Shapirobacteria bacterium
ATCGTTAGAATTTGATTGACGACCGATGTAGCTAATGTGCCAGTCGATTTTTTGGTCTTGCTGGAGCTGGCGGATTAACTCGATGGCTGGAGTGAGGTGAGTTCCGGTGATGAGAATCCTTTTTTTGATCGGAGTCATTATCAGAGTATAGCAACAAACTGTGTCTTTTTTCGAGATTGCGAACTAATCCGATACTGGCCATTAAGGTCAAAAGCGATGAACCACCATATGAAATAAAAGGTAATGGAACCCCGGTAAGGGGAATTATGTTGGCGATGGCAGAAATATTAATGAGAGATTGATAAGCAATCCAACAGGCGATGCCAGAAATTAAAAGCGAGCCAAATTGGTCGGTTGTTATTAGAGAAGAAATTTTAATTAAATAGGAGATTAGAAAAATATAAACCAAAAGAACGATTAGTACTCCGAAAAATCCCATTTCCTCCCCTATTATGGCTAAAATTGAATCAGTGGATATTTTTGGTAGGAAGCGATATTTTTGATCGGAGTTGGCAAAACCTTTGCCGAATAATCCACCAGAGGATAAAGATAAGACAATTTGGTTACTGTGATATGAGGTGCTATCGCCATTGGCTTCGGGGTTGATGAGGGTTTGAAGTCTGGCTGAACGATAAGGTGAACTAATAACCAATATAAAACAGAGACTGATTAATCCAAGACAAAAAAGGAATAAGGGCATAATTTTGCCACCAGAAAGGTAATACATAGAAATAATAATGGCGGTGCTTAAGATGGCAGTACTCAAGTTTGGTTCTAAAATAATTAGAACAAAAGGAATACTGAGATGAAAGATTAAATTAGTTAAATTGCGTTTAGACTCTTGAGAAAAAAGAATGGCAAAATAAATAATAGAGCTGAATTTAAATAGTTCAGAGGGTTGGAAGCTAAAGATACCTAAATTAAGCCATCTACGGGCCCCTAAAGCTTGATTACTGAGTCCAGGAATTAAGACTAGGATCAGTCCGACAATGGAACCAAAATAAATTAGAGTGGATAATTTTTTAATAATTTCGATTTTGATTTTTGAGACTATAAACAAGGCAACTAAACTGACTAAAATCCAGAAGCCTTGTTTTTTGAGAAAGTAAAATTTGTCGCCAGCAGTATTGTTGGCTTCGGTAAGAGAGGAAATGGAAATAAAAGTAAAACCGACACCAATAAGAAAAAAAATCAGACTAATTAGAGGTGATTTATCCTTTTTCATGGAGCAGGTTAATAATATTTTGGGGTATTTTAATGGGGTCTAATTCTGAGGTGAAAGGAATAAAGTCATGGTATTTTTTGATAGTTTGACTGTCTTGGTTTTTGAGAGTAATTTCTGAACCGATAATTTTGGCTGAGTCGATTGATGATTGGGTTTCGGAAGCGGTTGGAACTGAGGGAAGATTGATGAATTGAGATAAATGAAAAAGGAATAATGGATCAAGGTTTTGGTTAATTTCGATTTGAGTATAAAAAGCGAAAGAAGCAGTAAGACGTGGATTACATTCGAGTAAATAAATTTGATTATGGGAAACTAAAAAATCTAAACCAAAAAAGCCTTTATAAGATAGTGACTGAATTATTTTGGCAAAATTAGCAGTGATTTGTTTAACTTGTGTTTGAATTTCAACTGTGGTTAAACAAGGCCATTGACGACCAACAGTAGTAAATGGGTTAGAAGTAAATTCGGGAAGGCCGGTATATTGTAAAGCTGGAGGACTTTGAATAAGGCCGGTTTGAGTTAGACAGCAATTATTTAATAATGAGTAACCTTCTAAAAATGGAGAAAATTTTACTTTGGTTTCTGGAGGAATATTGTTTTTTATTTCTTCCCAATTGTTGGCAGAAAAAGTGCTTTTACCAGCCCAACCAAAATGAGTTTGAATGACTAATTTGTCAGTTTGGAATTGTTGTTGATATTTAGTGAAATTATTTTGGTTGAATAAATCTATAACTGATGGAACTGTGGGTAAATTATTTTTTTGACAGAAAAGAGTAAACTCGTTTTTATCTTCCAAAAAGCGATTAAGTTGGTGATCAACGGCAGCACAAATCCAATTGTTTTGACGACAAATAAATTCAATTTTGGCTGATGGTTTAAAAGGAATAATGACTATTTGTTGGTTGTTGGCGGTGGAATTAATATAGTTTTGGACTGAAATATCAGACAGAAGTTTGCCGCTGTTTTGAATGTCATTGGTCGGGCAAACAAAATAAGGGATGTTTTGTGAATTTAAATATTTTTCTTGTTTGGGAATAGAAGAATAAATTAGGTGGAAATTTTTTAATTGAGGTAAAGCAATATCTAAGAAATCATCGACAACTAAGAAATAAAAAATATAATTAGACTGATTAATTTGGTCAAAAAGATTCATATTAGCGTTTGGCTCCGGTTAATAAAATAACGGGGTATTGACCAATGTTTAAATTATTTTCAAGAGCTTTTTGGTAGGCAGCAAAGGTCAAAGCGCCTTCGAGTGAGGTTAAAATATTTTTTGATTTTAAATATGAATCAGCAGCAACTATTGCTTCGTTTTGAATGGTTAAGCAAGAGCCAGTGCTGTTTTTGATAGTATTAATAACTTTATCTTTGTTAGGTAAAAATTTTACAGATAAAGCGTCAGTAATTAGTCTGGTTTCTGGAGTAAATTTGGGGTCAAAAATTTTACTAATGGTGGGATTGGCGGCGGATTGAGCCCCAAAAATTTTGACGTTTTTAGGAAGTTTTTGAGAAATACCCAAAAGAGTAGTGCCACTACCAACAGGAATAAAAATACTGGTAATTTTAGGTAATTGTTCGATTAAGTCTTGGGCAATGGTTTGATAACCGGTTAAACTTGCAGGATCGGTGGATTGACGCAATAAATAAACTTTTTGTAGTTTAGAAAATTTAATAGCGTCGCTAATTGGTTGATGAGAGAGAATAATTTCGTGGTCGTATCTTTTGAGTAAATTTAATTTTTCCGGAGAAATATGGGGGGATAAGAAAATAGTTAGTTTGATATTTTCCTGATGACAAAAATAGGCAGCAGAGATAGCAGCGTTACCGGTGCTAGAGATAACAGCCTGAGTGAAACCATTTTTTTTGAGGTTTTCAATTTGAAAAGGAATGGCTCTATCTTTGGCTGAGCCGGTAATATTTTGATCTTCCCGTTTGAAGTATAAATTGTCTAATTGGACTAAGGGAGTGTTTGTCATATAATGGGTTAACTTAAGCTTAATTATATATTCTTTAGCCTTATGACACAAACAACTAATATTATTTGTCCTGATTGCAGCTCAGAAATTAAACCAACTGAAGGAATGATGATTGGGGATATTTTGGAATGCGAGGAATGTGGTACTGAAGTAGAGATTTTGTCTATTGAACCATTAGAATACCGCGAATTAATTGAGGAAAAATAATTTAAGACGGTAAATTCCTTGATTATCGAACATAGGATCAGTCAGATCGACTTGGCCATATTTGACGCCTCTACCCCAAAAAGAACTGTCGACGTAATCGACTATTTTGCCTTTCTTTTCGATGATAAATAAAACGTGGTGACCGTTTTTTTGACGAATTAAATCGCCAGTCTGGATGTTGTCGATGTCGTCAATTTTGGTTGATAGAGGTTCTGATGTAAGCATATCGGCTGAAGTTTTTCGAGGATTGAGAGGTATTTTTTTGCCCATTAATTTGCCATAGTAAGTTAATAATTGAGTGGCTAATCCAGAACAATCGATGCCGATTTTATGTTTTTTTTGGAAGTTGTATAAACGCTGAGGTGAGAGTTTATCCAGATTAATTTTATTTTGTTTGGCTAGACGTTTGGTTTCTTTTTCAATATCTTTCCAGTGACCTTTGGCGCCCAAAAAACGCTCTTTGATAATGCGACCGTCACGAATAATATTAATCATATAGGGAAGATTAATGTAATGATTAATTTCTTGTTTGAGTTGATCTAATTTAGTCCTAACCATAAGCCAAAAATAGCTAAAATAATGCCGGCCAACCACGCACGAGTAACGATTTTGGGTTCTTCCCAACCCATACTTTGAAGAGTTAAATGAATTGGAGCAGCGGGAAAAACTTTTTTCTTAAAATATTTTTTACTAAAAATTTGAATGGCGCTACTGAGACCTTCGATAATAAATGGAGAACCGACAATGATTAGTGGGACAACTTTACCTAATATTAGGGCAATAACGGCGAAGGTAGCACCAAAAGAAAGGGCGCCAACATCACCGAGCCAAATGCGGGCAGGGTAAACATTGAAATAAAGGAAGGCAATAAGAGAACCGATCCATAAACAAAGAAACATAGAGATAGGAGTATCGAGTGAACTGCTAGATAAAAACCAAAAAGCAAAAAGAGCAATCATTAAAAGACCACAAGATAGGCCATCAAGACCATCAGTAATGTTGAAAAAATTAGCAAAAGCGGTAATGATTAAAGTTGAGATGGGGATAAAAAACCAACTGAGATGAATGGCGCCGAAAAACGGGAGATAAATAAAATCAACTTTTAGATTGAAATAAATCAAAAGAGAAATGATAGTAGCTAAAATTAATTGTAGGACTAATTTGTAAATCATTCTTAGACCAAAAAAACCGGTGCGTTTGAAACCGAAAAATTTATAGGCGTCGTCGTATAAACCGAGTAACCCAAAGCTGATAAAAGTAAAAAAGACAATACCGAGCTCGTGAAATATTTGATAATTGGTGGAAATAAATATTTTTGATAATTTTATGGCTGGGAAAAGAATTAGAAATAAAACACAGACGGAAATAATAATTAATAACCCTCCGCCGACTGGAGTACCGGTTTTAATATTGTGAAATTTATCGAAAATAGGGGTTTTTTTGTTTTGAAAATCGGTGGTGTTTTGCTTTTGACGTTGGAATTTTAGTTTATAAAGTAAGTTGATGAAAGGAACGACCAAAAGGCTGGTGATTAAAAAAGAGAAGAGCAAAAGTCCTAAGTAGAGATGCATCATAATTTTAGGTTTTTATATATTCTATGTTAGCACCTAGATAACAAAGTCTTTCAGCTAATTTTTCATATCCCCTTTCGATAAATTCAACACCATCAATAATTGATGTGCCTTCGGCGGTAAGTGCAGCTAGTGTGGTTGAAGCACCGGCTCGAAGATCATTGATAGTAAAGTTAGCTGGTTTAAGTTTGGTTGGGCCATAAATTTTGACGCCGTGGAAAAACTCTGGTCGATCACTTTCGGGGTTAAATTGGTAGAAAGTTTCAGAATTATCAATTTCTGGATTAAAAAGAACAGCCTTAACACCCATTTTCTTAAGATTTTCAATATGTTGGAAACGTGATGGGTAAACTCTTTCGATAATAGAGCTGCAACCGACTGTTTGGGTTAGTAAAACAGAAAAAATCGCTTGCCAGTCAGTCATAAATTCCGGTTCTGGTCCGGTAGTGACATCAATATTTTTTAGGGGTTGAACCCATGAAACAGTAATTTCGTCTTTGCCAGGAACAACCTTGGCTCCCATTTTTTCGATGGTGTCTAAAAATGTTTGGACAGTTTTGGGATCGCTTCTTAAAATATTGATAGAACCTTTGGTGGCTAAAGCGGCACAAGCAAAGGTAACAATTTCGTTACGGTCGCAAATTACTTGATGGTGAGTACCGTTGAGTGATTTAACTCCATCAATAATAATTTGTTTTTGGTTTTGAGGGTTACGAATAATTTTGGCACCCATACTATTGAGCATAAGTATAAGATCATCAATTTCCGGTTCTTGAGCAGCGTTATCAAGGATTGTTTGACCATCAGCAAAAGCAGCGGTCATAAGAATAGTTTCGGTGACGGTATGACTGGGTTTATTGAAAGTGTAGTGAGTTGGTTTGATTTTATCGGTATTAAATTTTATTTGATTTTCTGAAATTTCAGTGGAAATGCCCATTTGTTTAAACCAGTCGAAGAGACGATCGAGTGGTCTGATACCGAATTTGTCCCCACCAGGAATGGGAACAATGGCGCTACCAGTACGGACTAAAAGCGGGGCAGAAAACATAAATGAGGTACGCGATTTTTCGCCGGTGCCGACAGGAACAATAGAATTGGTTATTTTTGGGGCGCTGATTTCTAAACAATGTTCGCCACAATATTCAATAGTAGCTCCAACACTTTTGGCTATACTTTCAGTAATTTTTACGTCAGATATTTTTGGAACGTTGGTTAATTGAGTGGTTTGGTCACTTAAAAGAGCGGCGATTATTTGTTTATAACTGGCGTTTTTGGCGCCGCGAATGGAAACTTCACCGTGAAGTTGGTTACCGCCAGTAATGATATATCGAGACATAAGTTATTAAATAATTATTTTTTGAAACTATTGATAATAGATTTGAAGATACGGTTACCCTCAAGACCGCCAGAACTCATATAGATTAAAATATCATTTGGCATCAGACTATCTTTATAATACTTGATTATTTGCTTTTTGAGAGGGAGATAAATGAGTTTTGAACCAATACAGTCACGAAAATCTTTGGCAGTATTGCGATTTTTTTTATCTATACTCGGATTAAATTTTAGTTGAGTTAAAACAACTTCGGTGGCTGAGTTAAAAGAATTTTTGAGTTCACAAAGACTATTTTTGTACTGACTAAATGAAGCGTGAGGTTGAAATAAGACTTTTATATTTTTGTTAGGAAAATGTTGTTTTAGAGCAGATAAGGCTGATTTAATACGTTGGTCAGATTGAGCAAAATCGTCGAAGAAAAGGATATTATTTTGTTTATCAATTAATTCTAAACGTCGTTTAACACCCTTGTAAGACATAATTGATTTGGAAATAGAATAGCGACTAAGATGTAAGCTGTCGCAGAGACTGACAGCAGCTAGGATATTTTCAAAATTAAATTGACCAATCAGACTAGTGGAAATTTTGATTAGGCCATTGGGTGTATGGATTAAAAGGTTGGTAATTTCGTTTTGGCGATTAATTTTTTCAATGAAATAATCGGAATTTTGAGAATTATAAGTAATAATTTGACAGGGAGAATATTTAGCTAACTTTAGACCACTTTGACTTTGACTGTTGAGAACTAACATACCGTCTAGAGGAAGTTGTTGAACTAATTTTTTAAAGGCATTGAAATTTGATTTTTCGTCAGGGTAACAATCTTTATGTTCCCAATCGGCACTGGTAATGATTAAATATTTTGGTCGGTAATATAGAAATTTGGCTTGTCTATCGAGACCGTGAATAGATTCGTCGCCTTCAATAATTGACCAGTCAGAATTAGAAAACTTAAGGGAATCAAATTTGTTTTTGGGGTTACCACCAAACATAAAACTAGGTTTTTTACCTGATTGAGAAAAAATCCAACTGACAAGACTAGTAATAGTGGTTTTACCAAAACTGCCAGCAATAACCACAGAATTTGGTTTGACCAGATTTTGGACCAGATATTCAGTGGCAGATATATAAGGAATTTTGAGTTGTTTAATTTGTTCAAATTCCGATTTGGTTTGTTCAAAAGAATTGTATGAAGAACCAATGATAGCTAAATTGATGTTTTTATCGATAGTTGTCGAATTGATTGAAATATTGGCTTTTTTGAGAGTGGTACTGACGGGAGGAAAAATTTTTTCTTGATCAGATCCGGTGACTAAATGTCCTGATTTTTTGAGAGCTATCGCTAAATTAGCGGTCAGACTACCGGCAATACCGAGAATGTGGATATTCATAAAGACAAACCCTCACCTAACCTCTCCCTTGACAGGGCGAGGAACTGTTAATTTTTGATAACTTATCCAATTATTGTTTTCAAAATATTCGAAACCGGGCATGTTGCGTTTGTAAAATCCAGTATCTTGAGAAAAACGACCAAGATAACAATATTTTAATCCCCTATCGTGACTATCTGTAACTGTTTGAAGAACTAATCTAATGGGTAAATTACTATGGCTATATTGAGGGTCATAAAAAACATAAGCAATATGACTTACTTGGTCAGAAAAATAACAAATTGAGTATGCAATGGTATTATTTTGTTGATCTTTCCAGACATAAAGATAATTAAAAATATGGTTAGTAAATATTTTTTTGACTGAACTAATGGGAAAATCCCATTCTAATTGTTTGAGCCAAGAAAAAATTTGTTTTTGAATGTCGGAATTATAAGAAAAATCTTTTAAAGAAATTAATTGATAAGTGAATTCTTCGGTTTTGTTAATGATTCGGCGATTTTCGGAACTTAGTTGAAAATTGGACAGATTTGAACGACTACTAGAATCCTGATACCAAAAATTGATTTGATTGCGTTGAGGTAAAAGACCTGACTGGTAATTATCTTCTGGAGTTAGTTGATTTTGAATATTATATTTGGGCATTTTTATTTTCCTTTAATTTAAAGGCTGAGCGAAAAGCTTCAGTTTCCGACCAAGGATATTCAGTTTTACCTAAAAGGATAGTATTTTCGTGACCTTTGCCCATAGAAATAATAGTGTCTTTTGGTTGGGATATTTTTATGGCTAAATTGAAAGCATCCTGTCGGTTGGGAATATTAAAATAAATAAATTTGTTTTTATTTGATTTAATATTTTTTTTGATTTGAGAAATATCGTTTGATTCGATAAAAACTGAATCGGGTTTGAGACCATTAATTATTTGTTTGTTGATATCCTCAACTTTTTCATCACGAGTATCATCGGAGGTAATAATAGCAATATTAGCTAATTGGGAAACAACTAAACCCATTTGAGGACGTTTACTTTGATCACGACCACCAGTAGCGCCAAAAATAGCAATGATTCTTCCATTGGTAGTTTCTTTGAGAGACTCTAAGGTGTTTTTGATAGCATTAGGAGTATGGGCGAAATCAACAATGGTTTTAATATTTAAGTTATTAGGAACTTCTTCACGACGACCTTTGGTAAGGGGAAAATTTTTTATAGTTTCAACTAAAAATTGTTTGTCGATTTTTAACTGGTCGATAACTGAGAAAGCAGTTAGAATATTATAAGTTTGATAACGGTAAGGACTGTCACTGATTAGGCTAGTTTTATTAACATCAAATGATATGGAATTAGTTTTGATAACAACATTAATGGCTTGGTAATCTGATTTTTTGTTGATACTGTAACTCAAAAATTTTTGAGGTATTTTTTTTAAAATTCTTTCATATGAAGGATCATCTTTATTGAGGATATTGATTTGTGATTGATTGAAGATTTTGGCTTTGGTATGAATATATTCATCCATATTTTTAAAATAATCTAAGTGTTCGTGGGAGGTATTGGTAATTGCAGAAACAGCAAATTGGCAGCCGTGAAATCGATATTGATCGAGGGCGTGGGCAGTAACTTCACAAACAACATGGGTAACTCCGGCATCAGCCATAGTTTTAAATATTTTTTGAATTACAGCTGGATCAGGACTGGTCATATGGAGTCCGGTATCAATTTCGTGGTCGTCATATTTGGCACTGATAGTAGTAATAACTCCGGCATTAATACCAGCTTTTTTTAGGGTTTCGTAAATTAGAGTGGCGGTGGTGGTTTTACCATCGGTTCCAGTGATACCAATTAAAGTTAGTTTTTTTGCCGGAAAATGGTAATAGGCTTGATAGAAAATGCTTTTGGGGAGATGAAAAAACAAATTCTTAATTTTTTGTAGCATGAGCGTGATTAATTATAACAAATGGTCGATTTTTGAGGCTAATTCAAACCAAATTGGAGCAGCGGTACTTGATCCCCAAGGTGATGATTTAGGGTTGTTGATGGTAACGATCATTGTAAATTTGGGGTTATTACAGGGAGAAAAGCCAATGTATGAAGCAATGGTAGATGAGTCGGTGTAGCTACCTTTAACAGCAACTTGGGCAGTACCGCTTTTGGCACAAACCTCTAAGTTTTTGGGACGAAATTGATTAACAACACCGTTTTCGACAGCATATTTTAGAACTTCTTTCATATACGAAATTGTTTCAGAAGAAAAAATTGGAATAGGATTTTGTTTTTTGGAATAAAATTTTTGGTCTAAATTGTTAGTAAAATATTTAGCTATTTTTGGTTTGACTAATTGGCCATTATTAGCAATAGTATTGAAAGCCTGGAGCATATTTACTTGAGTAACGACAATACCCTGACCAAAGGAAGCAGTAGCTAAATCTATTTCCGGCCAATTAGATTTAATAGTTGGTTTGGCTTCACCTTGGAGATCAATGCCAGTACGTTGACTAAGTCCGAGTTTTTGGTAATAACGAAGGAAATTGTCTAGTCCGAGCTTGCTGATGATATAACTCATACCAATATTGTCAGAATTTAAGATGATGTCTTTAATGGTAGCGTTTGGATGGGTAGCATTGTCCCAGTTAGTAATAGTATATTCACCGATGGTTCTGGGTGAACCACATTTATCGCAAATATAATTATTGTCAATGGATTTTTGGTCGAGAGCCATACTGACAATTATGGGTTTAAAAATTGATCCTGGTTCAAAAAGATCGGCAATAGCAGGATTTTTTGAAGCACTTGGAGTAGCTGATGAAGTAGCAATAAGACTGGTCATTGCTAAGATTTGGCCAGTTTGACTGGCCATAACAGTAATTGATCCGGAATCAGCTTTATATTTTTCGATACCTTCAGATAAAATTTTTTCGGCTTGGTATTGGATACCACGATTGATGGAAGTGTGAATATTTTGACCGTCAGAAGACGGAGATGTCCAGCTTTTTTTACTTAGAATGGTTTTACCAGTGGCGTCTTGAGGTGCTAAAATAAAACCGATTTTCCCCTGAAGTTTTTTGTTGTAATAACTTTCTAATCCACCATAACCAATTTGAGTCCCTTCTTCATCTTTGGCGATAAAACCCAAAATATCTTTAGCTAATTTATTTTCTGGGTAGTAACGACTTTGATTTTGGCGAATAGTGATGCCGGCGATGTCTTGAAACTGGGTTTTTTCGGGATTAGTAAATAGGGTGGGTAGATCAATCCAAAGTTGTTTGGAATTATTTTTAAAATTATCAAGATTTTTTTGATTTTCGATCATAAAACCTGGATGAGTTGAATCAATTTTTTGAAAAAGGGAGTCTAAATCTTGTTTAAGGTTAGGTTTATAAATGGATATTTGATAATTAGTCTGGTTGAGAGCTAAGGGAAAATCATCTGATGACAAGATTTGTCCTCGACCGGGATTTTGAGTTTCTAATTTATAAGTTTGACTGAGGGCTCTTTCTTTGAGACTGGAACTTTTGACAACCTGCCAGTAAAAAAACCGGGTAATAATAATGAAGAAGCATAGTATGAGAGAAGTAAGTAATAAACGGTATCTTTGAATCATTATCGGATAATTTTTAGAGTTTGGATAATAGGAATAGAAGCAGATGAAGTGTTTTGATTAATTTTATTAATTGAACTGAGATCGGAAAAATGTTTTTCAGCTAATTCGATATCTAATTTAAGTTTGTCAGATTCGTTTTGATATTGGTCTAGTTGAGAATTTTGATTAAGAATATCGTTGGAATAATAAAAAGAAAAACCAATTTGAATTATCAGACTTAGAATAATAGCCAAGGTAAAAATTTTGGACATTACACTATTTTATACGATCTGAGGATACTAGAGCGAGATAGAGGGTTGTTTTTGATTTCTTGAAAGGTGGGTTTGATAGGTTTTTGAGGAATTATTTCGGATGAATGTTTGGTTAAAAATTGTTTGACGATTCGATCTTCGCCGGAATGAAAGGTAATAATTGAAATATTACCATCTGATTTGACTATGTCTAAACTTTGTTCGAGTAGTTGTTGAAGGTTAGTGTTTTCCTGATTGACGGCGATACGAAGACTTAAAAAGATTTTAGTGGCGGGATCAACTTTAGTTTTGATGTGGTGTTCTTGATAATATTCACGGATAATATTGGCGAGCCTTTCCCCTGTTTTAATGGGAGATTTTTGACGTTGTCTGATGATGTGGAGGATTAGGGGTTTACTGTAAAGTTCCTGACCAAATTTGGTAAAAATTTGATAAAGATCATCAAAAGAATAAGTATTAATTATTTCTTCGGCAGTTAAGGTTTGTGATTTTGGATTGAGTCGCATATCTATTGATTGGGAATCATTGAAAGAGAATCCCCTATTAGTGGCAGTTTGTTGACTTTGACTTAAACCAAGGTCGGCAATTAGACCGTCAATCTTTTGGCCAATTTTTTGATTGACAAATTTTTTGATAGTAGTGAAATTTTGATTGACTGGAGTAAATCTTGAATCAAGATTTAATTCTTTGATTCGACTAGTGGCGAGATTTAAATTAACTGGATCCTGGTCAAAACCATAAACAATGCCACCACGTTGGAGAATTTCTATAGTATGACCACCGTGACCTAAAGTGGCGTCAATATAAACACCGTTAGTTTCTATCGAAAGGTTATTAATACTTTCTTTTAATAAAACTGGAGTATGAAAATTCATTAGTTGGTTAGATAGTTGCCGACCAAAGAAGTGGTGTCTGGTTTGGTAATAGTGGCGGGAGTGATGGAAGTAATTTTTCCAGTACCTTTACTATTAGAAAAGACAGAAAAGTAAGAGGGATAGTTTTTGATCACAATAAAATAATCACTCTTGGTAGTAGTGGTAGCTTTAATAGAAAAATCTTCGCCTTTGAGGGATAAACCGCCATCCTTTTTAATATCAGCTGAAGTTTTGAGAACAAATGGGGTCTCAAAAGTGGCGCTTTGATTATCGCTGGTATAAAAAATTAAAGAGAGAGTGCCTTCGGAAACACCGGTGTCGTATTTATATTTACAACCATTGGTACAACTAGAAGTTCCCAAAAGTAGGTCTTTTTCGATATTTTTTGAGGTTATTTTGACGGTATCACCGACACCTTTTTCCATAGTCAAATCATTTTCAGTGGCAGAATAAATGAGTTCATAATCAATTTGACTAATATTTGAAGGGATATTGTCAATTTTTAATTTTAATTCGTGGCCATCTTCACGAGGAATAAGGGAAATGATTGGTTTTTCGGTTTCACTTAGAACTAATTCTTTTTGAACTGATTTTGTGGGGGTGTTGTTGGTTTCGGTTTGCTTTTTACCACAAGCAGAAAGGAAAAAAGACGAAGCGATAACAACAAATGTTAGTGATAAAAATTTTAGTTTATTCATACTAATTATTTAACCTTTTTTCTAACCAACTGTCAATTTCGTCGGCGTTGAGACGAATTTGTTCCATAGTATCTCGGTCGCGAATAGAGACAGTATTATCTTCTAAAGTTTGATAATCGACAACTAAACACCAAGGGGTACCAATTTCATCTTGGCGGCGATATTTTTTACCAATATTACTGCTATCATCCCAATCGATAGAATATTTCTGATTTAACTGATCAAAGATTTTTTCGGCTTTGTCAATTAATTCTGGCTTGTTAGCGGCTAATGGGATAACAGCCATTTTGTAAGCAGCCACCTTGGGATTAATTTTAAGATAAGTTCTGGTTTCACCACTAGGAGTGGCTTCTTCACGATAAGCGTCTAAAAGCATAAAGAAGAAACTGCGATCAACTCCTCCGGAAGTTTCAGTAATCCAGGGAAGATATTTTTCGTGAGTGATGGGATCAATATAAGAGAGATCTTGACCACTAAATTTGGAATGTTGGGTCAAATCGTAATCTGATCGCCAATGAATTCCTTCCATTTCGGCCCAACCCCAAGGAGCGTTGTATTCAATGTCAAAGGCCTTCTTGGCATAAAAAGCTAATTCGTCTGAGGCGTGTTCTCTAAACCGAAGATTTTCAGAATTATTGAAAAGCGATTTATACCAATTCATTCGGTTTTCTTTCCAATATTCAAACCATTTGTCCATTTCATTCGGGTGAACAAAATACTGAATATCCCATTGTTCGAATTCGCGGGTACGATAAAGAAAGTTTTTGGGAGTAATTTCGTTTCTAAAGGCTTTCCCAATTTGAGCAATACCAAAAGGAATTTTGACCCGAGTGGAATCAACGATGTTTTTGAAATCGAGATAAATTGTTTGACAAGCTTCCCCTCTTAAATAAGCGTGCTGTTTTTCACCTTCAATAACACCAATTTCAGTTTCGAATAAAATATTATATTTTCGGCCTTCGGTAAATTCTCCCCCACATTCCGGGCATTTTGATGGATCGTCGAGCAGATCAGGACGGAAACGTTTGTGGCATTTTTTACACTCAACCATAACATCGGCAAAATTTTTGACGTGGCCTGAAGCTTGCCAAACAGTAGGATGAGTAATTATTGAACCATCAATGCCAACAACATCGCGGCGTTTGATGACGTTGGTTTGCCACCAATAATTTTTCCAATTAAGCTTCATAAGAGATCCAACTGGACCATAATCATAAAACCCTTGAACACCGCCGTAAATTTCAGAATTTTGAAAAATAATTCCCCTGCGTTTACAGAGACTGACGATTTTACTAACGAGATCGTTTTGATTGTCTGCCATTTGTGTATCCTTAAAAATTAATATTAATTTTTAGGGATCCCAATATGTTGGGACGGTTCCACCCTATTTAACAGAAAAGTTTTTCTGTTCACTTAATTCATTGTTCAACTCGCGAAGTGCCAATTCGGTCATAGTTGATGATGGTTATATTTTACACCATTGTGACGGTTTAGTGTTTTTTTTGGTAATGATTTAGTTTTGAGTGGTTTTACCTAGTTACATTTAATCTTGATGCTTATATAATCCCTATTAAATGGCTGTACGAATAGAGATTGGGTCAAAAATAAGTGATACCAGAGCTGTGGTTAAAAAAGCTAGTTTAAGTGATTTGGTTTTCTTTGATAAATTAGAATCACTGGAATTGGTTGATGTTCATACAATAGATAAAAAGATATCCGAAAAAGATTTGAGATTGGTTATGGTGGCTTTGGTGAGTAATGTAAGTCAGGAAGTGGGTATAAAAGTTTGTCCGAAAGAGTTTTCTTGGGCGATTGAAGTGGGTTTTTTACCAGGAGTAACTGATAATGTGGCGAATACAGCCAAAGAAATAACAGAAGATTTGTTGAAAACAAAATTTGAAGTTAACGAGGGTTGGTATACGTCACAAATAACTTTTGTAATAGGTAATTTGTCGGAAAATGAAATTAGAGAACTGTCTTTGCGTTTGTATAATCCCTTAATACAGAGAGTTTTAATAAAAAGTTATTCACAGTATCAAAGGGATGGTGGGATGGATTTGGTGGTGCCTAAAGTTAAACTAGACGATGCTTTTAAAATATTGAATGTTGATTTGGAAAAAAGTGATGATGAATTGACAGTTTTGGGTAAGGTGGGAATTTTGGATGAAAATGGGCTAAGCCGTGGACCATTAGCTTTGGATTTGACTTATATGAAGGCGATTCGTGATTATTTTCGTAAGGAAAAGCGATGCCCAACTGATATTGAGCTAGAAACAATTGCTCAAACATGGTCGGAACATTGTAAACATACAATCTTTGCCAATAAAATAGATGAATTAAATAAAGGACTTTTTAAAGAACATATTAAGGCAGCCACAGAAAAGATTAGAAAAAATAAAGGGAAGAAAGATTTTTGTGTTTCTGTTTTTACAGATAATTCAGGGGCAATAGATTTTGATGAGGAATATTTAATAACTCATAAAGTTGAAACTCATAATAGTCCATCAGCTTTAGACCCATTTGGCGGATCAATTACTGGTATTGTAGGGGTTAATCGTGATGCAATGGGTTTTGGAATGGGGGCTAAGCCAGTGGCTAATGTTTATGGTTTTTGTTTGACTGATCCCGAGGATAAAACAGAATTGTATAGAGATGCAAAATTGACCCAAAAAATGTTGTCTGCAGACAGAATAATGAGTGGAGTCATCGCTGGAGTAAATAGTGGTGGAAATCAGTCGGGAATACCAACAGATCATGGGTTTTTATATTTTGATAAAGATTACAGAGGAAAGCCATTAGTTTTTTGTGGTACATTAGGTTTAATTCCTAGAAAGTTTGGTAAGAAAAAGTTGTATGAGAAGAAAGCTAACCCGGGTGATTTGATTGTAATGATAGGTGGTAGAGTTGGTAAAGACGGTATTCATGGGGCGACTTTTTCATCCGAATTATTGGATTCTGGTAGTCCGGCAACCGCGGTGCAAATTGGTGATCCAATAACTCAAAAGAAAATGAGTGATGCATTAATTAAGGAGGCCAGGGATTTGGGTTTATATACTAGTATTACTGATGATGGAGCTGGTGGACTATCTTCTTCGGTAGCAGAAATGGCCAAAGAAACCGATGGTTGTATTGTGGAATTAGATAAAGTGCCGCTGAAGTATCCCGGATTAGAACCGTGGCAAATTTGGATTTCTGAATCTCAAGAGAGAATGACTTTGGCGGTGGAGCCAAAAAAATGGAATGAATTTAAACAATTAATGGAGAGACGTGGAGTAGAAGCAACGGTAATTGGTGAATTTACGGATAGTGGTAAATGTGTGGGTAAATTTAAAGGACAAACGGTGATGGATTTGGATATGGATTTTTTACATAATGGTTTGCCGCCAAGACCAATGTTGACAGAGAAGCCGGATTTTGGTTCTGATGAACCCAAGAAGGTAAAAATATCAGATTGGAATAAAGAAATAGTTAAAAAATTAAAGGATTTGAATTTAACGGGTTTTGAATTTTTATCATCTCAGTATGATCATGAAGTTCAAGGTGGAAGTGTGTTAAAACCACTTCAGGGCCGAGGTAGAGTTAATTCTGAGACTTCAGTATTTAGACCGGTTTTAATATCGAAAAAAGCGGTAGCATTATCGTCAAGTTTATATCCGGAATACAGCAATAAAGATGCTTATTGGATGACGGCGTGTTCGATCGACACTGCAATTAGAAATGTAGTATCGGTTGGAGCTAATCCGGATAAAATCGCTATTTTGGATAATTTTTGTTGGTGCGATTCGAGGAACCCTAAAAGATTAGGCCAACTTAAACAGGCAACTCAGGCGGCCTATGATTTTTCGATAGATTTTGGAACACCTTTTATATCAGGTAAAGATAGTATGTTTAATGATTTTTCTGGATTTGACGATAAAGGGAAGCCATTAAAAATTTCAGTTCCTCCAACTTTGTTAATTTCGTCGATGTCAGTGATAAATGATGTAAATAAAGTAGTTTCGATTGATTTAAAGTTTTCTGGTGATTTAATTTATGTTTTGGGTGGTTTGACTAATAAATTGGGTAATGTTCCATCTTTTAAAGCGAAGGTTAATTTAAGGTTGTATAGAAGTGTTTTTAAGGCGATTCAAAAATGTTTGATTAGTTCTTCTGTGAGTGTAGGTCGGGGTGGTTTGGTAATGGCTCTAGCAAAAACAGTAATGGCAGGTATGTTGGGTGCAGATATTAATATAGATGGTTTAAATAATCAATTGTCAACAGAGGATGTTTTATTAGCCGATAATCAAGGCTGTTTATTGGTGTCGGTTGATCCAAAGAAACAAAAGGATTTTGAAGAGGTTATGAAGGGGAATAAAGTGTTTTTGTTAGGAAGAGTATCTGATAAAGATGATTTAAATATTAGAGATGGAAAGAAAAAATTAACTGAAATTACGGTTGATAAGTTATTAAAATCTTACAGATCGACATTTAAAAATTTTTAAAAAAAATGAAAAAAGTTAAGATTTTAGTTTTTTCCGGGTATGGTTTAAATTGTGAAGAAGAAACAAAGTTTGCTTTTGATTTGGCCGGAGGTGAGGCGGATATAGTCCACATAAATGATTTAATAAAAGGGATTAAAAAAATTGATGATTATAAAATATTGGCGTTTCCGGGTGGCTTTTCTTATGGAGATGATACTGGTTCGGGTAATGCTTTTGCCGGAAAAATAAGGAATCATTTGTGGAACGATATAAAAAAGTTTATTGATAATGGCGGATTGATTATTGGAATATGTAATGGTTTTCAGATATTAACAAGATTGGGTTTGTTACCAGCTTTAAATGGGAGTTATGGAAAAGCTCAAGTGGAATTATTACACAATAAAACTGCTAGATATGTGACCAGATGGGTAGATTTACAAGTAGAGAATAATTCGCCTTGGTTAAAAGGTTTAAACGGTTTTTCGGCGGCAATTGCTCACGGTGAGGGAAGATTTTATGCGGATGAAAAAGTTTTGTCTGAAATTAAAAAGAAGAAGTTAGTAGCCTTGAAATATATCAAAGGAGAGATTTGTAGTTATCAAAATTTGGAAGCTAATCCAAACGGTGCTATTGATGATATTGCTGGTATTACCGATGAAACTGGTAGAGTGTTTGGTCTAATGCCTCACCCAGAAAGAGCTATTTTTTCGAGTCAGTCCCCTATTTGGTCTTGGCTGAAAGAAAAGTCTTTGAGAGATGGTAAAAAAATACCGGAGTATAATTTAGCTTTGCAAATATTTAAAAATGCAGTGAAGTATTTTAATAAAAAATTACTTAAATAATTTATTGCTTTCAAGTGGTTTTTCAATAATGGATTCGAAAAAACGTTTGATAAGTTTTTGACTGGTTTTGTAATCTTTTTTTAAAAAATTTTCTTTTATGTCAGGGGTGAGACCAAAACCAAGGAGTTCTAAAAATTTAATTTCGTTTTGAATATATTTGCTGATTAGGTTTTTGTTGATAGATTCGATAATATTTTGAGAGACTTCGAAGATTCCGTCAATGTGCTGATTTTCAGCAATCATTTGATTGACTATTTCTAAAAAATAAAAGAGAAGATTGAGTTGGGCTAAGTTTTTGTCGGTTTGAAGAAATGGAGAAATATTTTGACTTTCAGAAATCCAATTAAAATTATTTTTTTGATAAATCTGAACTTTAATGGTGTTGCCTAACTGAAGATTACCTAAGCGATGGCTTTTGATATTTTTTGCACCTTTGGCGAGGGCAATAATTTTACCTGATTTTGGGGTTAATAATGTTATTAACAAATCAGATTCTTTTGAGGTTCGTTTATTGATGACGATGCCTAAAGTTGACTGATATCGCTCCATTAGAGAGAAAATTTAATTGTTTTATCTGACACCCAGTTGAAGATTGGTTGTTTTTGACCGTTAATAGTGAGATTATATTCAACTGGTTTGGTGCCGGGCTGTTTTTGAAGCATTAAAGTGTAATTATCACCAACTGTGGCTCCAGAGGTATACTCGATAGATGTTTTAAGATTGGATTTAGGATTAAGGCCGAATTTGTTACCGTAGAATCCTTCAAAAACTTGCTTGTTTAGTTCTTCATATTGAACAGTATCAATTTCAGATCCAGTCATCTTGATTAATTTAGATCCGATTGGAGTGTAAAAGCGGAAAAGGTCGCGATAAGTAGAAGCATTGAGACATAAGTCACCTTTTTCAAGATTACAATTTGATCCGGCGGCTGGATTGGTATAAGTGACGGCAATTTTGTGGGTAGCAACACCGTTTTTTATGTTGATTTCGTGATTAATTTTTTGGGTGATAAAAATATTACTTTTGGCACTAGCAAAATTGGCGTCGTTAAGATGGATATAATCAATTGATTTATCTGTATTGTATATTTTACCGGTGATATTGGCTAGATCGCCTATTTCTTGCATTTTTTCATCAGGGAAGTAAACCATTATGTGTTTTTGATTTATATCTTTGAAAAAAGTTTCCATTATGGCGCCCATTTTAGATTTTTCGGAACCCATAACGTTGGCTAGCAATGAAGACATTAAAGGATTCATAAAATCTTTACGGTTTGGTTCGATATAATTTCTGGGGCGACCTGACATCCACTGCATTTCGTAAATAATTTGAGGACAACCATCACATCTTTTGTCGGGGTTGGTGGTGAAAGTGCCAACACGGGTGTCAAGTTTACCTAAAACGGCAACCATATCAACTAAAAGCTGGGTATCGATGGCAACAATAGCATCAAATTTATCTTTTCCGCCCATAGCTTTGGTATATTGTTCGAGGAATATTTTAGCATCTGTTGGAAAGTCAGGGGAAAGATTGCTGTCACGCAGATTAAGATAGGGAACATTAATATGGTAGCTTTTAATAAGTCTGGGAGCTGGAACTTTGCTGTTAATTTTATCGTCGAGATCGTAAATATTACTAGCTGATCCTGGAGTGACTTTACCATTGCTAACACTAAGGGTACTGTAAGCAGTCCAAAATCCACCACTAGGACGAAGTTCTCCATCGTTTTGGAAAATCATCAAATATTTTCTGGGAGAGTCTTTACCTAGAAGCCACGAAGTTTTAGCCAAAAGTGGTTTACCGTCTTTAACTAAAGTGTAGGCTTGAGAAATTAAATCCTGAGCTTTGATAATATTTGATCTAATTTGATAGTCTTTTAATTGTTCAGGGTATCTGGAGGCGTTAATTTTAGAGATAGAAGTATTAATCTCAGCCATTTTGGTTTCTATGGTATCAAGATAAGGAGTTAATCCTTCGATTGATTGAGTAAGAAAAGCAATTCGATCCTCAGTAGTTTCTTGACTACTGGCAGCACCACCTTTAATGCCTAAAAAATCTGAGTAAGGTTCAATGGCCTTGATTAAGATTTCTCCAGTCTCCAGACCGTTTTTAGCAATGCTCAATGCTTGTTTGCCATCTTGATAATAACCATTAATGAAAGGGAGAGAACCAATAATTTTTAATTTGTTGTAGGTATTTTCAATTAGACCAGTTTGGTTTTTGAGATTGGTAATTCTTATTTTTACTTGTTCGAGATCTTTGTCGTTAATATTTTGTTGTAAAGTATTAACTTCACTTTTGGTGGCATTTAGTTGGTTTTGGAGTTCTTTGGCAGGTAAATAACCAAAAAAGAATAAAACAGAGACGAGAATCAAAATAATGATCAAAATAATCAGGAATATTTTAGGAAGCTTACTTGATTTTTTTTTGATTTTTTGGCCGAGTTTGGTATTGGCAGCAGAAGTAATTAAATCCATACTATTAGTGTAAACAAAAAGATAAAAAATTACCAGCGAGATATCATCGACGTGGGAGTTTTTAAGATGATTTTTATTTCTTGCCAGACAGATTGATTGCGAATATATTTTGAATCAAGTTTAGCGCGTTGTTCGAAATTTAGTTCATTTCGGCCAGATGTTTGCCAAAGTCCGGTAATGCCCGGTTTGACTGATCTAATTTCGTTAATATATTTTTTGGTTTTGGGATATTTTTTTTCGTATTCTTGTAACTCTTCTTCACGATAAGCTCGGGGACCAACTAAACTCATCTCCCCTTTTAAGACGTTGATAAGTTGAGGAAATTCGTCAACTGATGTGGCTCGGATGATTTTACCGATAGGAGTAATTCTGGGGTCTTCAGACATAGGTAGTTTCCAGCCAGCATCTTTGTATTTTTTCCATAATTCGGGATAATTTTCTCTTAGTCTTTTGTCGTTATCACCAGTATACATAGAACGAAATTTATACATTAAAAATTCTTGGTCATTTTTGGTAACTCGTTTTTGTTTAAAGAAAATAGGACCAGGTGAAGTGATTTTAATAACTAAGGCGGTGATGATAAGGATTGGTGAAAAAATGATAATGAGAAAAACAGAACTGAAAATATCAATAGATCTTTTGAAGAACCTGAAGAAGAAGTTTAGTTTCATTAGTTTTTAAGGAAATAATTTTTATATTTTTTATTTTTTACCATTAACCCAACTAAATCCCTGACGTGGTGACTTTGATCCAGAGGACAGACTAATAACCCGTCGGGGGTATCAATAACAGCAAGGTTTTCAACACCAACTAAAGTTACTATTTTTCCTTTAGTGCCATTAATTAAACAATTTTTGGAATTGTATGAAAGATACTCTGTTTGTTGATCAATAATACTGTGACCGTCTTTGTCTTGGGGTGATTTGGCTTTTATGGCCCGCCATTCACCAACATCACTCCAGTCAAATTTAGCCGGAATAACTGACATTTTGTCACTTTTTTCGGATATGGCTCTATCAATGGGTAATTCAGGTGATTTATCATAAATAGAACTGAGTTTTTTTGGATTGGAAATAGCGGTTAAAAATTGTTGATAAAGAGTGAAGTACTCTGGTTGCAACTTTTCAAACTCAGAAAGCATATCGTTTATAGTGAAAGTATAGATGCCTGAATTCCAAAATGCCCCTTTTTTGATGAGGTTTTGAGCAGTTTCTTTGTCGGGTTTTTCGGTGAAAAGACTAACATGGGAAAAATTTTGGTTTTTTATTTGAGGGACGATATATCCATAGGATGTATTGGGAAAAGTCGGTTTTATACCGATGGTTAAGATTTGGTGGTGTCCACAGGCAAGAGCGGCGGCGCGAAGGATGGTTTTTTTGAAAGAAATAATTTTAGGAATAAAATGATCTGATGGTGTGGTAGTGATGACGGCTTGTGGATTAATTTTTTGGATATAACTAATGGCAAGAAGTATGGCAGTAGCCGTATTTTTTTTACCAGGTTCATAAATGAAATTTTCTGGGGGAAGTTGTTTATTTAAAAGTTTTTCAATTTTTTCTTGGTAACGTTGATTGGAGACGATGAATATATTTTTGGATGGAACTATTTTTTTTGATCGGTAGAAGGTTTGTTCTAATAATGTTTTAGGATTAAGGATACGAAGAAATTGTTTTGGTTGGTTGGCGCGTGATAGTGGCCACAGGCGTGGACCAGTGCCACCACAAAGAATTACAATGAAATGGTTTGATGTTGTTGCCATAATTTATCGATGGTTTGTTTAAAGTGTAACATGAAATTTTGACGAGAAAATCGTTTAGCATTGTCGATGCAGTCTTGAGGAGAAAAATTCTGAGCTTTAAAGCTATCAATGGCTTGAGACAAAGATTCTTCTGATTGTTCTTTGAAGAATATTCCGGTTTTATCATTGATGACAGTTTCGGTAATACCGCCTTGGTTGTAGGCGATAACTGGTTTTCCACAAGCTTGAGCTTCAAGCGGAGACAAACCATAATCTTCGATTTGTGGACAAATTAGGGCTTGGCAATTTTGATAAAGAAAGAGTAATTTTTTATCCGATACATGACCAAAAAAAATGACATTTGATTTTGGATTTTGATTTCTAATTTTGATTAATTTATTTTTATCTCTCCCTTCTCCGACGATAATTAATTTTTTGTTTAAACGGTTACAGACTTTGATGGCTAGGTCGATGTGTTTGTGAAGGACTAAGCGTGAAACGATGAGAAAATACGATTCTTGCTGGTTTTTATTACCTGGAGTAAAGAAATCTGTATCTACACCAGGATAAATAACTGTGGCAGACCGATTGTAGGCTGATTTAATTCTTTGACTAACTGTTTGAGAATTGCAGAGAAGATAATCAGGCCTCTGTCCGTAAGCAAAGTCGGTTTTTTTGTAGTGGTTTAATAATGGACTGAGAAATTTAAATTGCGGTGGGGTCTGATAAAGGTAACGATTGGTATTGTGCATATAACAAACAAATAAAGTTTTCGGTTGGGTCAGGAGATAGTGGCCGCTGACTTGGGTAGTAGAGATAACGATATCATATTGAGAAAAATCGAATTGTTCTAAAGCTAGACCATAAAATGGAGTATAAAAAATAGAATTCTTTTTGGATAAGGGAAGTTTATTAATTGAAGAAGGAATTATTTGAGTTTCTTTGGGTAGCCAGTTGGTTTTTTTTGGATCATAAACCAAAGTAAATATTGGTGATTCAGGGAAAATTTTTAGGATATCCAACAATACTTTTTCAGCTCCACCCCATTGGTTAAGCCAGTCGTAAAAAATAGCAACTTTTAAATTTTGAATCAATTCTTAATAATAAAAATTAAAATATTAGAACAGAAATAAGTTTTAATTGAGACTTTGTTGATAGACGGAAAAGGTTTGTTTGGCAGTACTTCCCCAAGAATATTTTTTAATTTGTTTAAACCCAAGTTGAATAAATTCTTGGCGAAGATCATTGGATTGTTGAAGTTTTTTAATTTGGTTAGTTAAATCTTGGGCATCAGTTGGATCAAAATAGAGAACAGAATCTTGGTATATTTCCGGAAGACAACTGCTATTGGAAGAAATAACGGGACAACCAAGTGCCATTGCTTCCAAACCGGTTAAACTAAAACCTTCCATTAATGATGGGTGGACTAAAGCAATAGCCTGTGAATAAATTTTTTTAAATTCAGTATCGGGGATATAACCTAAAAATTCAATTTGTTTATAGACCTGTCTCTTATACACATCT
>JAHBAQ020000095.1 GCA_018500045.2 Candidatus Shapirobacteria bacterium
AGATGTGTATAAGAGACAGATTTTATAGTCGAACCCAAATTGTAGTTATTTTTAGTAGTTTTCTAACCACACTGCTTTTGGGTGGTTTATATTTTTACCTCAACAAAAAAAATCTTCAAAGCCTGTTACTAATGGGGATTTTAATTGGGTTTTCTTTTAATTTTCATGCCTCACTCAAACCTGTCACTTTTATCATTCTGACAATTATTTTTATCTCAGAGGTTATCAGAAAAAAAATTAAAAATATTTTATTTCTTCTCCTATCTATTATCATTAGTTTCGGTCCACGCCTTTGGTTTACTTCAATAAGTATTTTTTTTCATACATCTCGGGTAAGTAATCATCTTAACTTTGATCTTTTTTATAAATATTTTTACTCTTTGGGTGTTTGGTTTCTGACTCCAACCCAAAGTTTTTTTAAAAATAATTCTCCTTTAATTTCTCCATTATTTTTTGTTTTTGTTTTAGTTAGTTTAATTTTTATTATTTTTTATAAAAAAACAAATTTTTGGTTATTAACAATAATTCTACTTAGTTTTTCCATACCGTTCTCCAACAGCGCTGTTACTGATGGTTTAAATTTTGATCATCGCTTGGCTCCGCTTTTCCCTATATCTGCCATTCTTATTGGTTTAGGTGTTGATACCTTAACCAACTTAATTAGCCATTATAAATTAAAATTTTTTTTCTTTTTCCTTCTATTTTTCTTATTTACTTATCAAACATTTTGTTTTTTTTCTCAGCGCCAAGCCGACGTCAACTGGGATAATCCATTTACTCAAGTCGACTATCTCTCAATGCATTTAATTTATTTGATTTCTTCGGAGTCTCAAAATTTTTCACATAATTTATGCGTTCATACTTCACCATCAAATTTTGATTACTTTTATCTCCCTCATGTTAACGAACAATATCAATTTTTCTTACCTGAATTTTCTGCAAAATTTATCTCGTCGTCTCAAATCGATGACCACACCTTAATCGTCGATGATTGCCAACAGAAGACTACCAACAAAATATATAATTATAAATGTGGTTCTAAATTCGACTTTAAATGTCCTGTTTATTATCAGAACAACTTAAATATTCATTACTAATGAAAACAAAAATTATTCTCATCTTAATCTTTATCTTCGGTTTTACACTTCGGCTTTGTGGTTTAAATTGGGATCAAGGTCAACACCTCCATCCGGACGAACGATTTTTAACTATGGTTAGCAGTGATATTAGTCTTCCCAAAACTATCAGCGAGTATCTAAATCCACAAACATCCTCCCTCAATCCCTATAACCGCAATTATAGTTTCTATGTTTATGGTTCTTTCCCAATTAGTTTGGTTAGGATAATTGCCGAGTCGTTTCATCTTGCAGATTATAACCATATTTATTTAGTCGGTCGTTATTTAGCTCTCATTTTAGACTCACTCATTATTATTTTAATCTTTTATACTTCCCGCAAAATTACCAACTCCAACAGCTCGCTTATTGCCTCTTTTTTATACGCCATTTGTGTTCTTCCTATCCAGTTGTCTCATTTTTTTACTGTTGATCCTTTTTTAAATTTTTTTATTTTTCTTTGTTTTTATTTTCTTCTTCAACTCCACCAAGCAAGACACCCCCTCAGAACCACCATTTTATTGTCAATCAGTTTTAGTTTTGCTCTAGCCTCAAAAATTTCTGCCGTTTATTTCAGTCCAGTTATTCTTCTTGGATTTATTTTTACCTTCAAAAAAAACTTCAAATTATTTTTTAAATACGGTTTTATATTTTTAATCGCCACTATATTAATATTCCGTTTTTCCCAACCCCAGGTCTTTACTGATAGCAATTACTTACATTGGACAATTAACCCTCAATTTGTTTCAAATCTGAACCAGCTAAAAAAATGGGATAAAAATCCTTATTTTCCACCAGCAATTCAATGGATCAAGGTTATACCGATTATTTTCCCTCTAAAAAATATTATCTTTTGGGGTCTAGGTCTTCCTTTTGGTTTTATTTTCTTAACCTCATTCTTTTTTATTTGTTTCAATTTCAAAAGTTTTTCTCAAAAATCGAATCTTTTTTTGGTTTTATTCTGGATAGTTTTTCTATTTATTTTTCAAGGAGTCCAGGCTGTCTCTACAATGAGATATTTTTTACCTATATATCCGTTTATTTGTATTGTATCTGCTGTTTTAATTAATCTGGTTTTAAATATAAAATTTATAAAAACCCATCTCTTACTAAAATTATTAATCCTTACCCCTCTTATTGTTTACCCTCTAATGTTTTTATCCATTTTTTTAAAAGACCATACGCGTCTTTCCGCTTCTTTATGGATTTATAAAAATGTTCCCTATGGATCAGTTATCGCCACCGAATATTGGGATGATGCTTTACCTATATCAGTTGGACAATTCAGCCCATCATCTTATCAAAATCAATCAATTCATATTGCTGATGTTGAAGAAACTGATCCGTCCAAAATCAATAAAATTAAACAACAATTAAATCAATCTGATTATTATATTCTTTCCTCAAATCGTTTCTACAAACCTATCCCGGAAAACTCAGACCTTTTTCCTGAAACCACCAAATTTTATCAGTCTCTTTTTAATGGATCGTTAGGCTTCAATAAAATTGCCGAATTTTCCTCTTATCCCTGCTTCCCTCCAATTGGTAAGTCTTGGTTTTGTTTTAATGATGACCAATCAGAAGAAGCCTTTACTGTCCACGATCACCCTAAAATAATTATTTTTGAAAAATCATCTCGTAATTCTCGATAGTTTTAGCGTATTCAAATTTACTTAATTTACCCATATCTTTTTGGTAAGCTCCCTTACCTTTATCCAACACTTCAACAATCTTTTTTGCCAGATCATTTTTACTTCTGTTTTTAAATAGTTCTCCCATCGCTGTTTCTTTCACTGGTATTCTCATTCCTGGTAAATTTGTCGCCACACACGGTACTCCACACTTCATTGCTTCAATTTGTACCCAACCAAATGATTCCAAAATATCATCACTGGGTAAAACCAGTAAATCCAGCTTTTGATAAAAAACCGCCAAAAATTCTCTAGGGATGTTATCCAAAAAAACAAATCTGTCTTTTAAAATTTTTCCGTACTTTTCTAACAAATACTCGTAGTAATTTTCTCCAATTACCTTTTTTGGTCCAGCCATCAGTATTACATAATTATCGCCCAATCGTTCATCCAAAATAGTGGTTGACTCAATCAAAAGTTCTATTCCCTTTTGCTTTGCAATTCTGCCACAAAAACCAATTATATATTTTTTATTTTTAATTTCTTTTTCAATTTGTTTTGCTAAATCATTATTAGTTTCGATGCCAAATTTAATTGGCGGGTAAATCGGGTAAACTTTTTTCAAAAAATGTTTTAGCAAATAAGAATTTTCGGCATAATCTTGAGTATAAGGAATGATTCCTGTTGCCAAAATTCCCGCCACAAACTGACATACAAAAACACCACCGTCAATTATTTTATTTTTAATTCCCTTCCAAAAACTTAAATCGGTATGATGAGTCAAAAACACTTTTTTCCCCAGTAACCTAGACCAAAATGCCACCCAAACCGACTCTGGTTGAGGCAAGTGACAATTTATTATTTCAGTTCTAAATATTTCTTTTACCGATTTCCACAAAAAAGACGGACATATTGGTCCTTTCCCGATATAAAACCAAACCGGTTCTCGAATAATCCGAACTCCATTGATAATTTCTTCTCGAGCTGTATCTTTCATATGCCAACTGGTCAATATTGTCACCTCGTGACCACGTTTTACCAATTCTTCGGCTAATATATTAATATAAATGGTTATCCCAGAAACATTTGGCAAATAATAAGTTGTTGTAATCAAAATTCTCACTAACCGATTATAACAACCTATTAAACGGTTATAATAAATCAATGAAGATAAAAGAAGTTTTGTTTTGGCAACCCCGGACCGACTATCTCCGTTGGTTTGAAGAAAATATTTTGGGTAAAAAAATTTTAATCATCCTAAACTATATTATTTGGCTTTTCTTCTTTTACCTTTCCTACCTATTAATTAAAAAAGATACTAATATTTTTTGGCAAATTTTAATTGCCACTTTTATTGCTGAAATTATCGAACGATTTGTAAAAAGAAAAATTTCTTGGTGCCGTCCTATGTTTAAGCGAAAAAATAAAACCCCTACCGGTTTAATTGATGGTTGGTATAAAACCGGGTCATTTCCTTCAGGTCATACCATTAAAGCCAGTTATTTTCTCCTTTTTATACATCAATACCAAATTTTTTCTCCTGCAATTTTTCTTTTGATTGTTATCCCACTCCTCAGTTTTAGAGTTATAGTTGGTTTCCACTATCCTATTGATATGGTTGGTGGTTTAATCATTGGTGCTATTGTTTGGCTCTTGTCTATGTGGGTCATTGCCCCAGATTTATTAAACCAGATTATTAAAACCATTTTTGACTTAGTTTTTTTTATTCAATAATCAATGCTTCACGATTTTTCTTTCATTTTCAATTGGTGGTTAGCCATTTTTAGTCTTAGCCTTTTATCATTACCAATAACTTTTCATATTTTTTCCAAATTTTGGGACAAGGGATATATTTTTGCCAAAACTCTCTCTCTAATTTTAATTACCTATGTTTTGCTTGTTTCCGGAATTATTAAATTAATTCCATTCAATCACACCGGCCTGTCAATCGTCATTGGTATTTTCCTAATTTTTGACATTTTATTTTTAATTCATCGTCATCGTTATCGTGATTTTTTTAAAACTTTAAAACAAAAATATTTTATTTTTTTATTTGAAGAAGCAACTTTTTTTCTTATCCTTGCTGTTTGGTCTTATATTCGTGGTTTTACTCCGGAAATTGAAGGCCTGGAAAAATATATGGATTGGGGATTTGTTAATACTGCCCTTCGATCACAATTTTGGCCACCAGTCGATATGTGGTTTTCCGGTGAAGTTATTAATTATTATTATTTTGGCCATTTAATTTTTGCTCTAATTACCAAAATTTCCGGTGTTGTTTCTTCTGTTGGTTACAATCTTTCTATTGCTACTGTCTGCTCTCTCACTTTCGCTAGTGCCTTTTCTTTAGTCTCAAACATTGTCCACCTCTCATTATTAAAAAACAATTTAAAAAAAATAATTACCGCCGGTATTATTTCGGCTCTTCTTTTAACTTTTGGCGGTAACCTTCATTCAGTTTTTAAAATTGCCAAATTAAATTACACTCAAAACGACCAACATTTTGTTTTAACCAACAAAGCTGTTAAAAAATCCATCTCTGATTATTGGTATCCCGATGCTACCAGGTTTATTGGTCACGATCCCGAAACTCAAGACAAAACTATTCATGAATTTCCAATTTATAGTTTTGTTGTTTCCGATCTTCACGGTCATATGAACGACATTATTGTTGTTCTCTTGTTTTTAGCTTTCCTGTTTGTTTCGTTTTATCAAAAAAATAACTGTCTCTTATACACATCT
>JAHBAQ020000043.1 GCA_018500045.2 Candidatus Shapirobacteria bacterium
AGAACTCATCAGCCCACTCTCATATCTTTTAGCAATATCCGAATCTTGATAAATTATTTTTTTAATTTCATCTTTAGTCTTACCTGAAATTTCCGCAATCCTTTGTTTCAAGAGTTCGTTTGTAAAATAACAAATCACGTTTCCAAAATCAAAAATTATCGCTTTAATCATAAATTATTTAAACTATTTACTCGGTAATGAAATACAGTTAGTACTCCATCTCTTTCAAACTCTTCCCCGTGTTCTCGCTTGGCATAACTAACTGCTTCTTCAATTGTTTCAAAACCACAGTCCTCTATATCTTTAATGGGCATAAATTCTGGTCTAGCACTAACTATTTTTGTCACTTCCGCCCAACCAACTGGTTTTTTATCTCCATCTAAAATTGGCACCAACCCGTGAAAATTAGTCCTTTGCCCACCTTTTAACGTTGCTCCTTCATCTCCAACTTTTGGAATCTTTTCACTCTGTGGGGGATTAGTATAAATTCTAATGGCATAATTCATTTCTATCGGATAATCACCACCCGGTCCTAATTCTATATATGGCGCTCTTACTGTCGACGACATAATTAATTATAACCTGTGTCATAATTATTTATGGCTAACAATCAAAACATCTGCTGTCCTGAGTTTGATATTAAATACTGGGATAATAAAACCCACGTTTGGCAAGATAAGCTTTTCTTAAAAGATGAAGTAAAACAAATTATACATCTGCCACTTAATATGGGTAAAGTTATCACTCGTATGTGGCAGAAAGTTGATAAAGCCCAGGCTGGTCCAGACACAAAAGATTTTTTAATTCTGGCTTACGACCCCTCGCCTTGGAAATCTGAACTTTATATGACCGTTACCAAAAACATCCCTAATGCCAACATTGCCAAAGTAAATGGTACTTTTATTAGCAAAGTTTTTGACGGTCATTATCAATCTGTCCCTCAATGGATTCAGCAAATGGATAAATTTTTAGCTGATCAAAATCAAAAAGCCATAAAATACTATTTCCACTACGCCTATTGTCCAAAATGTGCCAAAAAATATGGTCACAATTACTGTACTGCCTTCGCCCAAATAAAATAATTAATATTAAATTATTTAACTTGTTAAACCCTCAAGTTCCAGACTAACCTTTGGTAATTTTTCTGCTGATATCTTTGTTTTTTGAGTTTCAATCAGTTTAAAACCAAATTCTTTATCTTTTTAACCACTAAGCCATCTTAACATTTATTAAATCTTTTTCTCTAGCCGCATCTAGTCGCACCAATAACAACAAAATATTTTATATATTTTTGCAAACCACATAGTGCAAGTACTCTATCGTTTTGTTTGCTTTATAATTTCTATTGTTTGTTTTATCTGCTTTAAACCGATTATATTCTCTGGTAAAAAATCCATATTTACCTCGCAAACTCATCGTTTCTTTAATATCATCCAAGGTCATTAACCCTTCATTGTTATAGCTCAAAAAAATATATTTTGTTCTAGCTTTTAGCACCAGGTCCCTAAAGGTTTTTTTTACTTGAGTTCGTGAACAGTAACGAGATTTCTGTTTACTATAGTCACGTAAACCGGTTTTCCCATATATTTTAGGATTATCGTACTTAGCGATTGTCTCCAGAATATGATAATTTGTTGCATATTGTCTGTGATTATAAGGTGGGTCCAAATATAAGATATCACCATCAATTTTTTCAACAACTTCGTTTATATCTCCATTAAAAACCTGATGGTCTTGATGATTAATAATCAATTCTGCTGGTTTTAAAATTAAATTATTTTGTGCCGTTTTTTTTAACTTTTTTAAGAAAGCTCCATAAACAGAAGCAGTATTTGCGTATTTATCAATAGACTCAATCAAACTAGCAATCAAAAAATAATACTCGTCATCAACAATTAATTTTCTCTCTTTCCAGTTCTCAATTTTTTGACGAATAGCATCGCAACGCCTTCCGTTTTCATCCGAAAAATATTGTCTTGATTCTTTATTATCTCTAGTTCCACCAAAACAATAATTTTTATATATAAAACCATCCACCCCTTCTAATTTTGCCAAATAATCACAAACAAACGCCCCACGATTTTTTATTTCAATATTTTCTAAATCGGGAATTTCCATTGTTAATTTTGCAAAAATTAACTCTCTGTGGTTTCCAATATAATGTCTATTAAGAATATAACTATAATATTGAATATCATTAGCGATTATTTTATAACCTTTTTTTTTAAAATAACTCCCTACGATTCCTGTCCCAGCAAACAAATCACAAAAAATATTGCAATTTTTATCAACAACTTTATCAATTGACTCCTCCAAAAATTCTAACAACGATAATTTACTTCCGATGTAATTCATATTATTTATTTTCGTCGTTTGGATACAACTTTTTAAAAACTTGATCAACTGTCTCATTTACAGCCATCTCACTTATTTTTCTGACACAAACTTTTCGGTATTCCACGGGGTCATATTGATAACACCCAATACAACCCAATTCAGGTGAATAATTTTCGTCACCTTCATAAAAATCAAATGGGTTGCCTTTGATATTTTTTGCTCTCCATCGCTTATTTGTTTCTTTACACCGTTTACAGATTTCCCTTTTTGCATCATTAGCCGCTTTTGATAGTGGCTGAAAGTCAGTCAATTTTTGTTCGGTTAAAATTGAGAGTCTATGATTGTCTTTTCTACCATCTTTATGA
>JAHBAQ020000016.1 GCA_018500045.2 Candidatus Shapirobacteria bacterium
TCAGATGTGTATAAGAGACAGGTATAAATCCGGTCAGTTTCGCCGACATTCTTTTTGTTTAAAATTATTCCGGTATATTTATATTCCATTACTTAATTATACTAAAATATTGCCATTCCTGCGAAGGCATAATTTCAGAAAACAAAAGAGGCCTCGCGTACGCGCACGCGAGGCCTCCGCAATTCAAAAGCCTATTTGCGATTATCTGAGGAGCTCCATTTCCACACCAAAGTTGCTCCCCCACTGTAGACCTCTTGCAAATCCTGGATGGTAGCCTTATAGAAATTAACTCCACTGCAAATTTTCCTGATGTCCTGAACCATTTTTTTTGTGACTTCGCAGCTTGTAAGGCGCCCGAAGTGCACAAAAACCAAGTCCAGGTCTCTCAGCATGTTCGAAAGAAGTCGTTTCTTTTCGTTTTCGCTCTTAATATCGCTGTATACCAGCACCAAGAGAACCACAACCGCAATCAAGATGATATTCGAAATCATGACAAATCCCTCCCTTTAGTCTCGTTTTATTCCGATGATTATTTTTTCTCCGTCTACAGAGAATTCCTTTTGGAGATCCGCTTGGACGTTTTCTGGTTTTAACGCGTTAGCTAAAACTTCTTTGGCAATCATGTCACCAAATTTATCAAAGAGCTGCGACATTCCACTGTAACCAACAACAATGCGATTGTCAACTTCATAACCCGCCTCTTTGCGCATCTCTTGAATGAAGCGAATTACTTCCCGCGCCTGACCTTCGAGTTTCAATTCTTCGGTAATTTCCGTATCCAAAATAGCCTCTTCTGTCTGCTCTTCATCAAAAAAGACAACTTTAACATTTAATTCATCCTTTAAAATATCCAGAAGCTCATCGAATAATTTTTTATCATCCTTTTCTAATTTTTTAATTTCAGGAGATTTTATAGTCACTTTGCTTAAGGGTTGCCTGACTTTTATTTTACTCAATGCTCTTTGTTGCAAACCTGCATTGACCGTTGTTCTTGCGACACGCATTAGAATTATGTATTTTTCCCATTCATCCACAAAAGATATCGTTCCGCCTTGAGGATATTCGGCTAAATGAACTGACTCTTTTCCAGTTAAATTTTTATAAATCTCTTCGGAAATAAAAGGAGTAAATGGAGCCATGAGCTTTGACAACATAACTAGAACTTGATGCAATGTTGTGTAAGCATCTTTTTTATCTTCATCACTTTCACTCTTCCAGAAACGTTTGCGAGAACGCCTTATATACCAATTAGATAAATTGTCTATAAATATTTCTAAATCTTTTGCCGCTCCGTATATGTCATAGCTATTTAATTTTTTGTCCACATCGTTAATTAATTGATAAAGTTCTGCGAGTATCCATTTATCCAAAGTATTCCTTGATATTGTATTTGCATATTCTCCACTACTATGTGTAAATGCGGGTTCAAATTTATCGATATTGGCATACATCACAAAAAAGTAATACGAATTCCAGAGCATGCGAAAAACTCGATTCATCACGTCTTTCATACTTTTGACATCGAATTTTTTCACCATACCCGGCTGATTTACTGTATAGAGAAAATAGCGAAGCATATCAGCTGAATATTCTTGCATAATTTCCATTGGATCTACCATATTGCCCTTGGATTTGCTCATCTTTTTACCTTGCGCATCCACAATGTGCCCGAGACAGATGACATTTTTAAAGGCCCGACCTTCGGAAACTTTGCCTGCTTTCCACAGTAAATTAGCGATGGCATGCAACGTATAAAACCAGCCGCGCGTTTGATCAATGGCTTCAGAAATAAAATCCGCCGGAAAATATTTTCCGCTTTCGACGCGCTCTTTATCTTCTTCGGTCGCGCCATTAGGATAATGATATTGCGCCAGTGGCATTGAACCACTGTCAAACCAAACATCCAACACTTCCGGCGTCCTCACCATTTCTTGACCACAAACACATTTAAACTTCACGTCGTCAATAAAAGGTTTATGCAAATCATCTAATTTTTGTCCAGATAATTCTTCTAATTCTTTTTGCGATTCAATAACTTTAACCTCTCCGCATTCGCATTGCCACAGTGGCAATGGTGTCCCCCAATAACGTTCGCGGGAGATTGCCCAATCTTTCACTCCTCTGAGCCATTCTCCGAAGCGGCCTTCTTTGATATATTCCGGAAACCAAGTAATGTTTTCATTATTTTTTACCAAATCTGCCGAAAGTTCGCTCATGCGAATGAACCAGGACGGTTTAGCATAATAGATAAGTGGCGTATCGCAGCGCCAACAAAAAGGATATTCATGTTCATATAATTCCTCTTTGAAAAATAAATTTCTTGCTTTCAAATCTTCCACAATCAATTCATCCACTGCATATTTATTTTTTTCATTTCTTTTTTTGACCGGGATGCCCTTACCTGGGACATGAGCAGTCATTTCTCCTTGTTCACTAACCGTAACTAAGGTTGGCAAATTATTTTCTTTACCGACATTAGCATCGTCTTCACCAAAGGCCGGTGCAATATGAACCACTCCTGTTCCATCAGTTGTCGAGACGAAATCACCGGCTACAACATAAAATAACTTACTATTTACAGGATACGGATGATTAAACAGAGCTTCGTATTCCAGTCCCAATAAATTCTCGCCTTTCACTTTCTTTATAATTTCAAAATCCTTATCTTTTAATAATTCAGAGACCCTATCTTCCGCTAAAATTAAAATTTCCTCACCAAGTTTCGCATAAACATAGTCAATATTTTTTCCAACCGCAAGCGCCACATTTCCTGGCAATGTCCAGGGAGTTGTTGTCCAAGCCAAAATATATGTATTTAATTCGTCTTTAATCTTAAATTTTACAGTAATAGAATTCTCTTTAACCGTCTGATAACCTTGCGCTACTTCATGCGAAGAAAGTGCTGTCCCACAACGATAACAATATGGAATAACTTTGTGTCCCCGATAAA
>JAHBAQ020000100.1 GCA_018500045.2 Candidatus Shapirobacteria bacterium
AGATGTGTATAAGAGACAGGTGGTGGCTGGGGCACTCCCCCATTTGTTGTATAACATTAAGATTGACGAAGAAAGTCGTGAAAGAATTGAGGAGCTTAGAGAAAGAGTTTTGGGAAGGACTGATCTGAGTTTGGTATTTTATTTTAACCATACAAATGTAATGGATCCGTTGCTGGTGGGAAATATTGCCAGAAGAATTGAAACCAGAGAAGACAGTCAGTGGATAGCACCGATGTCGTTTCACAATACAGAAAGAAGATTAAAAAATATTACATATTTGTTTATGGCTGGGGTAGTTAAAGCCTGTGGAATAGAAACTCCCAGAGTAATTCAAACTTATCAGGTTAATAATCCGAAATATGGTTATACAGAAATGGACTCTTTCAAACAAAATAAGAAATTTGTTCGAAGGTTAAGAGATTTAGGTAAAAGAGAGACAAATAAATCCGTTTCGATGATAATCAGCCCTGAGGGAACCAGAACAAAAGGAGCTTTGGATGAAGGAGAAAAAGGTGGATTAGTCGATGGAGGGAGTTTGTTGGCACCGGTATTACATATACCAATAGGAATTGATTTTAAGGGGAGACAGAATGAAAATAGGTGGGATTTTCGACGAAGAGTAAATATTAGATTAGGCGAGGAGTTTTTGCAGGAAACCAGGAGACCCGAAGATAATCAACTTGAAAAATTAATGGTTAATTTGGCTCAAGCATTACCCATATCAAGAAGAGGGCATTATAATAATTTATGAAATTATACTTAGTCAGACATGGAAATACCGATTCGTTGGATAATAATATTAATCAAAAATCAGAGACACCACTGAATCAACAAGGAATTGACCAAGCGATGGCACTGTCTAAAAGATTAGAAAATGAAATATTTGATGTGGTAATTTCGAGTTCATATGTGAGAGCAAAACAAACTGCAGAAATCATCGGTAAAGAGTTTGAAGAATCGGATTTGTTGATAGAGAGAAGAAAACCGTCGGAAATTATCGGTAAAAATAGAAGTGAACCTGATGTGGCTGAGGTTTTAAGAAAAACTGATGAAATGTGTTTGGTTGACAAAAATTGGCGTTATTCTGATGAAGAAACTTTTGCGGAATTAGTTGATAGGGCGATTAAGGCTTTGGATTTTTTGATTAATAAAAATAAAGAAAAAATTTTAGTTGTCTCACACGGAACTTTTATGGGGTTTTTGGTGGGAACAATGTTGTACGGAAAAGATCTAAGCGGTGAATTATATTTGAAATTGCATAATTTTCTGCGAATTAACAATACCGGAATATCGGTTTTTGAATACACAACTGACAAGGGGTGGCGAATGGAAGGTTGGAATGACAGAAGTCATTATTTGGAGTAATTGATTGATGATTATTTTGAGTAAAACGTTTATACTGATTTCAATATGATAACATTTCAAGACCCTAAAGAAAGAATTATTATTCCTATAGATACGAGTAATTTAGATTCTGCCATAGAAATTGTCCGATTATTAAAACCACATGTTGGAATGTTTAAGTTTGGTTTGGAGTTATTGAATACCATGTTGGTGGGAGTAGTGTCAGGTGACGGAACGATGGCAGAAAAAGTTAAAGTTTTGTTTAAAGAAGTTGAAGGCCAATTGTTTTGGGATGGAAAATGGTCAGATATTCCAAACACTGTCAGTAAAGCAGCAATGGCAACAGCAATATTGAAGCCAAAAATGGTTGATGTGCATGTGTCTGGTGGTGCACCTGCCATAGCAGAAGTAGTGAAAGCAAGTCCAGAGAGTATCGTTTTGGGAGTAACGGTGTTAACCAGTATCACTGATGAAGAATCGTTGGAAATTTTTGGTAAAAAAGCGGAAGAAAAAGTAGTTGATTTTGCTAAGATGGCGATTGGGGCTGGAGCTAAAGGAGTGGTCTGTTCACCAAAAGAATTATCACTTTTGACTGAGATGAAAGATTTAATTAAAGTGACTCCGGGTGTTAGGCCGGAATGGGCAGCCGTCAACGATCAAAAAAGAGTAATGACTCCGGCGGAAGCAGTAGCTGCTGGGGCAGATTATTTAGTTATTGGCAGACCGATTACGGAATATCCGGCAGAACAGGGAGGACCAGTTGAAGGAGCCAGAAAGGTAGCTGAAGAAATAGGAGGAAACAAATAATGGACGCTTACGATATATTGAGAGAATGTAATGCTTTATACGAGTCACCGAAAGATGATCAGGGGAAATATATTGGACCGTTGGTAGCTTATGCTGGAATGGATGAGACCGGAAAAAATTTTGTTGGGTTTCATTATGTAAATATTGCTCAAGCAGAACAAGGATTTGAATCGAGAATGGAACTATCAAAAATAATGTCGGAAAAAATCTTGGAGGCAGTAGGAAAACCAGACAGATTGATTGCGGCACCGATGGGAGGGATAATTTTTTCTGTATCTACGGCAAATTTTTTGGAGTCGCGAGTATCTTTTTTTGAAAAGAAAGTTAAAAAACTGGCTGATCCAGTAAATAATATTCGAGAAGAATCAGACCTGGTTTATGGTCGTCATAATTTGGAAACAGGAGAAAAAGTAATAATTTTTGAAGACTTGTGTAATAATTTTTCAACAACAGAAAAAATGGTAGAGTTGTTGAGAGGAATGGGGGCAGAGGTAGTAGCAATTGCTTGTATTTTTAATCGCTCAGAAAGAAGTGAATTTATGGGAATACCAGTAGTATCAGTACTCCATATACCAATACCTGAATACAAACAAGACGATCCGGTGGTAAAAAGTATTGTGGAATCGGGAAATATTGTGCTATCACCAAAGAAAGAATGGCCACGATTGAAAGAGGCAATGGAGAAAAAATAAAAAATGTATTTTATTTTTTAATTACTTTGGCAGCTTGAGCGAAACCTTCAAAGGCTTTGATGACTTCGATGGGTACCATATAGACAACAGTATTGGATTGGTCGGAAGACATATCGTTGATAGATTGAAGAGTTCTGAGGTGTAAAGCGCCGGGAGTAGCACTGAGTTCTTTGGCAGCTTTGGCAATATTTTGAGAAGCAGCTAACTCGCCTTCGGAGTTGATAATAACAGCCCGTTTTTCGCGTTCGGCTTCGGCTTGTTTGCCAATAGTACGTTCCATTTCGGCTGGAAGACTGACATCTTTGAGTTCGACATTGTTGACTTTTAAACCCCACGCATCGGTTTCCTTATCAACAATTTCGCGGATTCTTTCGGCAATTTTGTCTCGACTGGAAAGAAGTTCATCGAGAGTGACTTCGCCAACAATATTACGCATAGTGGTCTGGGCATATTGAGAAATAGCATAGCGAAAGTCTTCAACTTCGATAATGGCTTTGGGAGCATCACTAACTTTGTAGTAAATAACAGCGTTAACCTTGACGGAAACATTGTCGCGAGTAATAGCGTTTTGATCAGGAACATCGACGGCTTTGACCCGAACATCGACTTTGTGATAACTTTGAAAAATAGGCAAAACCAATCGCCAACCCGGTTCCATAATGGAAGTAAATTTACCGAAAGTAAACTTGACACCTTTTTCGTATTGATTGATCTGACGGACAGAAATAATGAGGAGAAAAATTAAAATGCCGATTAATGGAAACATAATTTGAGATTAAATTTTGAGATCGGTTAAAACCCTGAAGACAATAAAAGCTGGCCAGAAAAATGATTTAAAAATACCAACGATAACAGCGGTAAATGTGGCGGCGTTTTGAAGAAAATAAAATAAAGCACCAATGACGCCTAAACCGTAGAGGGCTGAACTTTGGCTACAATTACAACCGGAATGGTGATGTTTACCCCGTTTAAAGACATAATCAGAACAACATTTTTCTTCGGTTTTGATTTCTTTTTCTTTGATCATAAATTATATTAACACAAAAATTATTTGACGGTGACACTTTTGGCCAAGTTGCGGGGTTTGTCGGGATCGTAACCTTTGATCTGGCAAAGTTGGCCGGCCAAAATCTGAGCAATAACGGTTATTGATAAGGCGGTTGACAAACCAGAATCGGAAACTGATAAATAATTATCAAAGACAGAATTATTTTTAGATGAAATGCCAATTATCCAGCCGCCACGAGCTTTGATTTCGGTGGCACTAGAAATAATATCGTCATAATGACTGTCATTAGGAGCAATAATTATACAAGGTGTGCCGGGTTCAATAAGAGCAATGGGTCCGTGCTTGAGTTCGCCGCCAGAAAAACTTTCGGCGTGAATATAAGAAACCTCTTTGATTTTGAGAGCGGTTTCGTGAGCGATAGGTAAAGAATTTCCCCGAGCAATAATAAAGATATGTTGATATGAGGCGATTTTTTGGGCTAATAAATTTATCTTGGATAAATATCTTGTTTTTAAAATTTGCTGGATATCAAAAATCGAATCGGTTAAGTCTTGTCCGATAGATCTTAAAAATAAAGCGAGTTGGGCAGTAAAAGTTTTGGTAGAGAGAACACATTTTTCCGGACCACAGGGTAAAATTTGGCAAATATCGGCCAGACGGTGTAGGGTGGAATAAGGACTATTGATAACTGAGGCAACAGTAACTCCCCTATTTTTGGCAAAATTGACTAAATTGATAGCATCAATAGTTTCGCCAGATTGAGAAAAAACCACCAACAAACTTTTGTCGGTTAAAAAATTATCATATGGAGAAAATTCTGAAGCAGGAAAAGAATAAACCGGTCGATTAATTTTTGGACTAACTATTAATGAGTTGAAATAAGCGGCGTGATAAGAGGAACCACAACCAGTAAAAAATATTTGATCGGATTTTTGGGCCAATTTTAAAATTTGGTTAATAGGTTGGTTTAAATTTTGCTGATTAATATTTTTGATAATTTGGAATTGTTGATGGATTTCTTTGGCTAAATAATTGGGGTAACCATTGAGGTCGGTATCAGTAAGAGATGAGGAAATTTTTTGAATGGTATATTTTATTTTTTTAAAAGTGGCGGAATCAAAAATTTGAACGTTTTGAGGAGTAATTTGGGCCAACCAATTATCTTCAAGAAAAATAAATTGATCAGTTAAATTGGAAATGGCGTTAATATCGGAAGCAAGATAATTGGCATTTTTACCTAGACCAATAACCAAAGGTGAACCATTTTTGGCAACAATAATTTGATTATTTTGATGTTCCATAACGGCGATGGCGTTGAGACCGTGGAGTTGGTTAAAGGTTAGTCTGACTGACTCAAGAAGATTATGTTTTTGACGATATTTTTCGATTAAATGGGCAATAATTTCAGTGTCTGTTTGACCCAAAATACGGTGATTTTTGAGATCTTTTTGGAGAGATTGATAATTTTCGACAATACCGTTGTGAACTAAAGCAACTTGATGATGACAATCGAAATGAGGATGACAATTGTCTAATGTAATACCACCGTGAGTGGCCCAACGAGTATGACCCAAGGAAATAAAACTTGGAGGAATTTGATCAGGAAAAGAAGTAATTTTACCTAAAAATTTTTGATCAACTAATTGTTGATCTGTATCGGCGACAATACCCCAACTATCGTAACCCCGATATTCAAGATTTTTGAGACCATTAAAAACTAAATTACTGTCGTGTTCGGTGGAACTAATAAATCCGACAATACCACACATAAATACTCCTTTGGGGTAACAAAAATACCCCGAGTGAAATTTATAATGGGATGGTCGCCGGATTTAAACTTTTCTTTTCAAAAAGTTTTTTAGGTTGTCCGACACAACCTGAAGGTACCCGCAGATGTTTCGATTTCCTTCGACCTCGTATCCCCTCGATAAACTCAGGGCCACACGCTATTGATTAATAAAGACAGCATCCTTGAGAGGAGTGTATCAGAAAAAATGCGATAACATCAAATTACGGTTGTGCTTGAACTCTGGCCTGGGGCAGAAAAAAATCAATTTGATTTTCGGGAAGTCTAAGATCAACTAATCGACAACGATTTTCATCATAAGAAGTGCCAGAAGCACACCATCTGTCGGAGCTGTTTTTGATAAACTCACGAATTTCGTGAGGGAAAATAACCCAAGATTCGGTGGAAAAAGCATAAAAATCGGGTTTAACAATTGATCGGGGTTTATAACAAAGAGTGGCAGTAGAAATAGTTTCGGCACCAAAACCTTTGACATAATCAATAGCAAATTTTAAGGTTTTTCCAGAATCAGCAACATCATCGAAGATCAAAACATTTTCACCTTTGATATTATCGTGAAGCTGTTGAATGACGTCAATATTATCACTACTCTGGTTAATACCAGTGTATGATTTAAGTCTGATTGAGGAAAGTTGGGAAATATTAAGATAATCTACTAAGGCTCTGGACCAAGTCCAACCACCTTTAGCTAAAGCAATCACTCGATCAAACTTTTGGCCGGATTCAATGATCTGTTGGGCTAGTTGAAAATTGTATTCACCCATTTGTTCCCAGGTGGGAGCGGTATAAGCAATACCATCAATAACTTTTTCCGGCAATTTTTGAAGATTTTCTAGTCTGTTCATATGAGATATTAAAGCGTTATTTCTGGTAAAAACAATACCTTGAATATCCTATATTTTGAGATATTATTAAGGATAGGGGCTGAAACTGGGATAAAGAGAATAAAAGATTACATCTATAACAATTAGAGTCAAATTGATTTTGATGTTTGATTTGATGGATTTGTAGTGTAAGATGGATAAGAGTAAAAAATTATGACCATATGAATGGTAAATTGATTTTTAAAGATAAGACTGAATTTTTTGGTAGTAGTTTTGGTTTTGATTCTTCAGCAGCCGGTGAAATTGTTTTTACAACAGGAATGATGGGTTATCCAGAAAGCTTGACAGATCCGTCGTATAAAGGACAAATTTTAGTGATGACTTATCCTTTGGTGGGAAATTATGGGGTATGTGATAAAAAATATTGGGAGTCGGGGAAAATACAAGTTTCGGGATTGATTGTGTCGGATTATATTGACACACCGTCGCATTTTGGGAGTCAGATGACTTTGGCAGAATGGTTGAAAAAGGAAAAAATTCCGGCTTTAGTAATTAAAGATACTAGAAAAATAACCCAAAAAATTCGTGATGAGGGCAATAGTTTGGTTAAAATGGTACTGAATCAGGATATTGATTTTGTTGATCCGAATAAAATAAATTTAGTCGCTGAAGTTTCAACCAGTAAGATAATTGAAGAAGGTAAAGGAAAGAAAAAAATATTATTGATTGATTGTGGAGTTAAGGAAAATATAAAAAGAGAGTTGTTAAAGAGGAATTTAAGTTTAACAATTGTGCCTTGGAATTTTGATATTTTTAAAAATAAAATGGAGTTTGACGGAATGGTAATTTCCAGTGGTCCGGGTGATCCAAAAATGGCGGAAAAGACAGTCGATACAGTAAAAAAAGCGATGGGGTTAAAAAAACCAATTTTGGGAATTTGTTTGGGAAATCAAATTTTAGCATTGGCGGCCGGAGGAGATACTTATAAATTAAAGTTAGGTCACAGAGGTCAAAATCAGCCGTGTAAATTGGTCGGAGGCCAGAGATGTTTTATGACAACTCAAAATCATGGTTTTGCTATTGGAAAAATTCCTAAGGGTTTTAAACCATGGTTTGTAAATGCTAATGATGAAACAAATGAAGGCATAATTCATGAAAAATTACCATTTATGTCGGTTCAATTTCACCCGGAAGCGTCCCCGGGAACAAGAGACACCGAATGGTTATTTGATTTTTTTGTGAAAAATTTATGAAGAAAATAAAAAAGGTAATAATTTTAGGATCAGGAGCTTTAAAGATTGGTGAGGCGGGAGAATTTGATTATTCCGGATCGCAGGCAATTAAAGCATTGAAAGAGGAAGGTGTTAAGACAGTTTTAGTTAATCCGAATATTGCGACGATTCAGACATCAGAATTTTTGGCGGATAAAGTTTATTTTTTGCCGGTAAATACTCATTTTGTAGAGGAAGTTATTAAAAAAGAAAAACCTGAGGGGATTTTGTTGTCATTCGGAGGACAAACAGCTCTTAATTGTGGCATTGATTTACATAAAGAAGGAATACTAAAAAAATATGGGGTGGAAGTATTGGGGACACCGATTTCGGCAATAATTTTATCTGAAGACAGAAGTAAATTCGCTAAACATCTTAAAAAAATTGGTGAACCAATACCGGCAAGTATGACGGTTAAGTCTGTGAAGGAAATAAAAAACATCGGGAAAACAATTGGTTTTCCGGTGATGGTAAGGGCCGCTTATACTTTGGGTGGGCAAAAATCCGGGGTGGCTTATGATGATAAAGAACTGAATAAAATAGTGTCGGAAGCTTTGGTGTTTGCACCACAAGTATTGATTGAAAAATATCTTTATCATTACAAGGAATTGGAATATGAAATTGTCCGAGACAAAGATGATAACTGCGTGGCAGTGTGCAATATGGAAAATTTTGACCCGATGGGAGTACATACTGGTGAATCAATAGTGGTAGCGCCAAGTCAGACATTAACTAACGCCGAACATCAAATGCTAAGACAGTCGGCAATTAATATAGTCAGAAGTTTGGGAATTGTAGGAGAATGTAATGTCCAATTTGCTTTAAACCCTAAAAATCAGGAATATTATGTAATTGAGCTAAATGCTAGATTATCAAGATCATCAGCGCTAGCATCAAAAGCGACCGGATATCCATTGGCTTATGTGGCAGCAAAATTGATTTTGGGTAAAAATATTACTCAAATTCAAAATCAAGTAACAAAAATTACCCAATCGTGTTTTGAACCGGCACTGGATTACATCGTGGTAAAAATACCACGATGGGATTTGAATAAATTTAAAGGGGCGATTGATAAAATTGACTCGAGTATGAAATCAGTGGGAGAAGTGATGGCAATTGGACGAAATTTTGAAGAGACAATTCAGAAAGCGACAAGAATGTTGGAGTCTGGAGCCAGTGGTGTCACCGGAGAAAAATTTGCAAAACTGAGCGAACAAGAATTATTGGAAAGAATAAGTGATGCCAACACAACTAGATTATTTGCCATAACTGAGGCAATAAGTCGAGGAATTCCAATTGATATGATTTATGAACTGAGTGGGGTGGATAAATGGTTTTTGTTCAGATTAAAAAATATTACCGAAACCGAAAAAGAATTAAGGAAAAATAAAAAACTAAATAAAGACTCTTTGACTCGATATAAACAAACGGGGTTATCGGATAAAAGAATCGGTCATTTAATTGACCAAAATGAGCTTTTTGTCAGAGATTTAAGAAAAAAATATAATATTGTGCCGGCAATATTGCAGATTGATACACTGGCCGGTGAATTTCCGGCTCAAACAAATTATTTGTATACCACTTACAATGCCAGTCATTATGACGTTAAGCCATTAGGAAAAGAAGGAGTGATGGTGTTGGGATCGGGGCCTTATAGAATTGGGTCGTCGGTAGAGTTTGATTGGAGTTGCGTTAATACAGCCTTGGCACTTAATGATCACCAAAAGAAATCAATTATTGTTAACTGTAATCCGGAAACAGTATCAACTGATTACGATATTTCACAAAGATTATATTTTGAAGAATTAACATTTGAGAGAATTGCTGATATTTTTGATTTTGAGAAATCATTGGGAACAGTGATTTCGGTGGGAGGTCAAACACCAAACAATCTGGCAGAATCAATAGATAATTATGGAATACCAATATTAGGAACAAAAGCCAAAGATATTGACCGGGCTGAAGACAGAAATAAATTTTCAGGATTATTGGACGAACTTAGAGTAAAACAACCGGAATGGGATAGTTTTTCCGATCTAAAATCGGCACTTAAATTTGCCAATAAAGTCGGTTATCCGGTATTGGTCAGGCCATCTTATGTACTTTCGGGGAATGCAATGAGTGTGAGCTATAACGATAATGATTTAAGGGATTTATTAAATAAATGTTCGGATATTAATAAAACCCATCCGGTGACGATTTCTAAATTTATCTCAGACGCCAAGGAGATTGAATTTGACGGAGTGGCGGAAAATGGCGAAATCAAAGTGTTTGCTATTTCGGAACATATTGAAAATGCCGGAGTTCATTCGGGAGATGCATCGATTATTTATCCGGCGGTGACCATGTATTTACATACAGAAAAGCAGATTATTGATGTGTCAGTAAAAATGGTGAAAGCACTGAATATAACCGGACCATTTAACGTACAGTTTTTAGCCAAAGAAAATAATATTTTTGTAATTGAATTAAACATCAGAGCTTCGAGAACTTTTCCATTTATTTCAAAAGCGACAGGAATTAATTTTATTAAAACAGCAGTAGATAGTTTTTTTGGAGTGAGTAAAAAAAGCGAAATTGAGTATCCGAATCAAGTGTTGGTAAAAGTTCCTCAATTTTCTTTTTCAAGATTAAAGGGAGCAGATCCAGTGTTGCGAGTAGAAATGGCATCGACCGGAGAGGTGGCGTGTTTTGGAGAAGATGCGGAAGATGCTTATCTAAAAGCAGTATTTTCGACCGGAGTAAAAATAGATAAAAAAGCTGTTTTATTGAGTTTGGGAGGGGCAACTAATAAAGAAAGATTTTTGGAATCGGTGTGGCGACTGAAAAACTTAGGGTTTAAAATTTATGCAACTAAAGGAACATATTTGTATCTTAAGGAAAATGGATTTAAACCAAAGTTGGTTTACAAGGTTCACGAGGATAAAAAACCAAGTGTGGTAGATATTATAGAGTCAAAAAAGATTTCGATGGTAATTAACTTGAGTGAAAAAAGAATAGACAGTGTAAAAAATTATAAGGACTATATTACTGACGGGTATTTAATTCGAAGAGCGACAGTAGATAATAATATTCCCCTGTTTACCGATTTGGGGTCGGCTAAATTTTTTGTTAGAGCTTTGGAGAAATATAACTCAGGAAATGTAACGACAAAAGCGTGGAGCGAATATGTGAAGATGAAATAAAATTATTAGAAAAGCGCTATAAATTAGGACCATCTAGTTAAAATAAAGTAACTGAGACCAGCAACAGCACCGGAAAGAAAAGTTCCCCAAATTAGGTCAACAATAGTAACGATTAGTGGCCAATCTTTGATAGTGGCCAAATTGGTCAGATCGTAAGTGGCATAGGCGCAAAGACCAAATAAGGCTCCGGTTAAAATAGCTGATACAAGTGAACCTTTGGCAAGAGCAGGAGAAATAATTAGGACAACTAAAGTAAAAACATAAATTAAATAAAAAATTCCGGCGGCGGTTAAATTAGGGGTTTTGGACATTATAAACCCAAGGTGTTTGGCATAAAAATTTTTGGCAATCAAGGTTAACCAAACACCATCAATAATCAAAAAACTAGCTAAGGTAACAAAAAATTGTTTAATCATATTTTAATTATAACTAAGTAAAATATGATTTAAGTTATTTTGTCTGCCAGAGACCGTGGACATTACAATAGGCACGAGCGGCGATACTGTCGGCGGAAATTTCGAAAACAGCCTCGGGAGCATCACCTGGCTTAAGGAATTTTTTGTAGACTTTGTCGTCGGCAATAATTTCGATTAATTCAATGTAATGAGCCTCTTCCATTGGATGAGGAACGGAACCGATTTTGACAGTGACTGTGTTTTCTGATCTTTCGATAACCGGCAAATGTTTTTCGAAACCGGTGTCTTCGGTTTTACCTTGAAGTAATTCCATAGGTTGGCCACAACAGACTAATTCCCCATTGCCGGCGTAAATAACTTCAACAATGTTGCCACAAACAGAACAGCGATAGATTTGATTTTTGGTTGTCATAAGATAATTATGAATGATTTTAATAATTTAATCTATAGTTTTAAACTTGATACCGAGTTTTTGGAAAAGAGTGGAAATATAAAAACCAAGAGCAACCATAATAAAGCTAAGAATCCAATTGATTAAGTCACTAGGAATACCAGGGAAAATACCGATTAGAGTACCAAGAACAAAACCAAAAACCAAGAAATAAGCAAAATTGTGATATTTATCAAAAACAAATTTAGTAATTTTGGAAAACAAAAACATACCTAAAACAAAACAAATACCAACCGGAGCGATAGTTATAATCTCAAAGCCAGCGGCAGCGTGAAGAAGTTTGGAATAAACCCCGAGAGTCATTAGGATCATAGAAATACTCATACCAGGAATCATACTCATCATACCGGCGATACCACCAGAAATAGGTAAATAGATAGAATCGTTTAGGCCAGAATTTAGGGTAATTTTTGATTTGGCAATTAGACCAATAGTGGCAGCAAAAATAAAAGCGGCGATAATACCGAATAAATATTTTTTTTGAAAACCGTTTTCGTTGGCTTCTTTAAAAATAGTAGGCAAACTACCACTAATAAGACCAAAAAATAATAAAAATGAAGGGATGGGATAAGTTTCAAACATAAATTTGAGAACCTGAATTAAGGAAACAATACTAACGATTCCGCCGATAGCCATAGGAAAAAGAAAAATAAAATTCTTTTTAAAATTTTTGAAAGGATTAGAAATAATGGTGATTAACTCATCGTAAATACCCATCATAACGGCCATAACACTACCACTAACACCTGGGGCGATAACAGCGATACCTAAAAAAACACCACAAAGAACGCGATAAAAAAAATTGTGTTGATGATACTGTTGTTTATTCATAAGATATTTAATTATAACCGAGAAAAATAATTAGGATAGTTTTTTGAGGTTAAAAATGAAATAATAGGGTCAAATGAAGAAAAAATCTTTAATCTTAGTATTGGCAATATCGATATTTGTTTTGGGTGGGTGTACACCAAAAAAACAAGACAATTTTTCAGAAAGTAAACCAACTGAAATAATTAAAAATAAGAGTGAGGAAACAAAAATAGAAATTAGTCAAGAAACTCAGGATTATAAAGATAATAATTTTGGTTTTTCATTTTCTTATCCAAAGTCATTAAATTTTGAACTTCAAACTCCTTACCCTGGCGGAACAATTAAGGCGATTGGGTTTAGAGTAGACGGAATTACAGATTCTCAATTGTTAAGTAAAGATTTGGCAAGATCATTAATGTCAAACGATTTGTATTGTAATTTGGATGAAACTGGTGGAGGGGCACTTTGTAGTAATAAAAATGTTGAAGAAATAATTAATTCAAAAGGGACGAGTGGTTATAAAGTAAAACGAGAGAAAACTTTTTATGACGATGATGGAAAAGAAACGATAATGGAAGATTGGGTGTATGCTTTTCCATTAAAAACGGAAATCGGAGTATCGACTTACAGGGCTATAATTTTGACAGTTAAAATGCCGAACCAGCAAAATTTGGCGGTGTTGAAAAATCTGTCTCTTATACACATCT
>JAHBAQ020000039.1 GCA_018500045.2 Candidatus Shapirobacteria bacterium
AGATGTGTATAAGAGACAGTTCTAAAACTTCTGAAGGAACAAATTATTTAATTAAAACTGGCGGGGCAAAAATATTAACTGAACCACGAGATATTTTTGAAGATAAAATTGCTATGCCAACTCAGGAAAATTTGTTTAAAGATTATAGTAATTTAAATGATTTAGAGAGAATCATTATTGATTTGTTGGAAAATGAGGCAATGACCGGTGATGAATTGTGTCAAATAACCAAAAGAAATATTACCGAAATTTCGACTACCCTATCGATGATGTTGATGAAAGATTTATTGACTGAAGAAGACGGGAAATTTTATATCTCTTAGAGATAGTTTGTCCAGTCAGAGATTGGTGCAGTGTTACCACAGACAAAATTGATGCCATAAAGAATAATTGCCGGCAATAAAATCAAGAAAATTATTTTGATAGATTTTTTGTTAAGAAATTTTGAAAAAGCTAGTAGTAAAAATGGATAAATAGGAGCAATATAGCGACTAATGTCTCGATGAGCGACTAAAAGGGTGGCGATAGTAAAAACTAAGGGGAAAATAGCGATAATATCGAATTTATATTTTTTGATTAACCGATAAACACCATAAATGGCGATAAGGAAAATATAAATAATATCTTCGAGCCAAATAGTGTTGATCCAAGATTTAGTACTAATAAAAACTTGATATGGCAAGTAATTTAAATGGAAGTTATCTCCACTTTGAAAATAAGCCATTAAATTTCCGGTTTGAAGATAATAAAGATAAAAAATCAATAAAATTGTAATCGGAGTAAGTAAATACGGGTAGTATTTTTTGATAACAGGAAAAAATTTTTTGGTTTTTATAAGCTCGTAAATGGCAATTATGGCATAAGACAAAACCAATAAAATCGCCGGGGTTTTGAAGGTTTGAGCTAAAGCAGCAAAAATAGCTGAGAGCCAAATTTTGTCTTTCTTGAAAAAGAAAATTGAAGCGATGACACTAGCCAAAAACCAAGTTTCCGGAGCGCCGACAGAACGTAAAACAAAAAAACGAGCTGGGAAAAATAATAACAAAACAGTTAGCCAGAAAGCTTTTTTCTCTTTGAGAAATAATTTTAAAAATTCAAAAAGAATTAGACTAAGAAAAATTGACCCCAAAAGAGTAGAAAAAAGCATAGCTTTGGGACCGGTAGTAAAACTGTTGAAAAATTTAATTAACAAAGGATAGCCAGGAAAGTGAGCTGGATAATATTCCAATGGTTGAGGTAAAGAAAAGTTTGGACCAATACAGTCTTTGATATAGCCGCATTTAGAAATAACCATATAATTAGGCCCATCGTAATTTGAAAAAACTGTTTCCAGAGAAACATCACCAAAGCCAATTTTTCCGGGAAGATTGAAATAAAAAATCAGCCAGAAGAACAAAGAAGAAAGAATAGTTAGGGCTAAAAGCTTAAAATGTGACTTATATTTGGTAAAATACATCTTAGCTCATTTTACAACAACTTAGGCCCTATCGTCTAACGGTTAGGACATCAGGTTCTCATCCTGGTAATCGGAGTCCGATTCTCCGTAGGGTCACAATTTATAGTTCGTGAACATAATCATTTGTTCGGGCACGATAAATATCTGCCCAAGGGTGGAAATTAAAATGGGCAACGGTCGGATGAGGTACACCAGGTATTTCCAAAGATCTGCCGTCATTGGCGTGTTCGGATGGAGTACTGAATGTACTAAAACGTGGTTCAATATCTTTATCTGCTAAAATCTGTTCTCTGATTTTTTCAGCGCCAAAGACATCAGCATATTTATCACCAAACATTGAAACATCTTCATGAGAAACCATAATTTATTATTAATAATATATTATATGTGGATATTATCATATAATTAACGTTATATGAAACAAAAAATAATTTTAGCTTCGGCATCGAAACAAAGAAGGTTAATTATGGATTCGTTGGGTGTAGATTATGAAATTATTCCGGCGGATATTGATGAAAAAGCGATTAGGGATGATGACTTAATTTTGCGAGCAGAAAAAATTGCCAGAGCTAAGGCAGAAGAAGTGGCTAAAAACAACCAAGGGATAATTATTGCAGCAGATACATTTGCTTGGTGTAATGGAAACGTATTAGAAAAACCAAAAGATATAAATGAAGCCGAAGAAATGCTTAGGATGGAAAGAAATAATGAAATTATGGTTTATAGCGGTTTTTGTTATTTAGATAAAGAAAGTAATATAGATTTTTTAAAAACATCGGTCTCTAAGATAGTTATGAGAAATTTGAGTGACGAAGAAATAAAAAATTTTGTTAAAAATAATCCTGTGACACAATGGTCGGCGGCTTTTTCGCCAATGTATCTGTATCAAACCAGTTTTGTAGAATATTTTGAAGGGTCAATAAATGGAGTATCGGGGCTACCAACAGAGTTTTTGGTGGAGTGTTTAGAAAAGTCTGGAGTTGAAATAAAAGGGAACGAGTGGAAAGAAAATGCTTAGATTTTTGTAGCAGTAAGCGCAAAGGCGGTAACTTTTGGGTCAATTTCGTTGGATTCGATATTTATTTGAGAGCCAGGACTGGACTGCATTTTTTTGGATAAATCTTGAGGATTAGAAAATTTTTTTACTGGCTTTAAATGAAAATCTTTGAAACCTGCATTGATTAATGCTAATTTAAGTTCTTTTATAACTGTAGATTCATCCTCGGTATCGAGAATTGATTCAAAATTACCTTCAACCATAATTAATTTTCCTCCGTGACCTAACAAACGGTACATCTCTGCGAAGAGTTTTTTTAGGTGCTTTTCTTTTTCTGTTAATTTTTTGTGGGATCTATTATCACTATCAGTAAGTTGATGTAATAAGAAGTTTGTATGGATAGTATTAAAAGTACTACTTGCGAAGGTGGTATCCATTCCGTCCATTATTTGGAAATTTGGAACTTGTTTTGATAGCTCTCGATTGGAAATATCTATTATTTCAGCCTTTGAATTGTCAAAAACTGAACTAACTGTGGCGATATATTCTTGGGCAGAATCAATTGATAAACAACCGACTAGTAATGATCTGTGGCAGAGTTCCTGTGGGTTTCTTTTATGGTATATCTGAAGCTCTTCTAAATATGACGGCATAAAATAACCATAAGAGAGACTTCCGTTAATATAATCATCGTAGTATCGATCGATTGTTTGTTTATACCTTTGGGCAATTCTGAATAAAGATGGTTTGTCTTGAACAATTGATCGATCAAAATATTTAAAAAACATATTAGGTTCAGGACGACATTTAGTAGGATTATTAAGACTCTTAATTAAATCAACGACTTCCGTGATTGTTGAATCAGAATTTGGAGTACCGGTGATAAATGAGACTTTGTCTAAAATTGTTTTTTTTAATTCTTCCTGACTATTAACCAAAACGAAACCATTTCTTTTTTGAGGTGGGTCGAGAAGGATAAAGTTTTGTCCAGAAACTTCAGGTGAATATTTTTCTGACATAGATAATTATATTATAAGATATTAATAAAAGCAAATTTGATGGAGAGTAAAATTAGGTAATGAATTTTAGACAAAAAGTTTATGCAATTGTAAAAACTATTCCTAAAGGGCAAGTGATAACTTATAAACAAATTGGGGAGAAATTAAATTCCAAAGCCTACCAGGCAATTGGCCAAGCATTAAAAAATAATTCCGATCCAGAAAATATTCCTTGTCATAGAGTAATAAAATCTAATGGTGAAGTTGGTGGATATTTTGGTCATATTGATGATGATTTAAGTAAAAAGAAAGAAGAGTTGCTGCGAAACGAAGGTATAAAAATAGTGGATGGAAAAGTTGTTAGGAATTGAGTTATACTCTAAATCATGCAAAAAAGAATTAATTGGTGGTGGGTTGGGGCTGGTGTTTTGATTTTGATTTTTATAGGAATGATATTGGTTTATTTTAATTACAACCAAATGGTGGTTAAGGTGAATAAATCAAAAGGAATGACTGATGTCGTACCAACGGCGACACCAACACCGGATCCGTTGGCCCCCTACTCTATTTTATTATTAGGTTATGGCGGTGGAACTCATGATGGGGGTAAATTAACCGATTCGATTATGTTGGCTCAGATTAGACCAAGAGATGAAATAGTAAAATTGATTTCAATTCCCAGAGATTTGTGGGTACCTATTCCAATAAGTGGAACTGAAAATGTGAGTAAAAAAATAAATGAGGCTTATATAATTGGTTTGGATGATAAAAAATATCCTGATAAAAAGGCAGAATTTACCGGTGAGGCTGGTGGAGGTGAATTATCAAAATATACAGTCGAACAAGCGACAGGAATTAAACCGGATTATTTTGCGGCCATAGATTTTGATGGATTTACAAAAATTATTGATAGTTTAGGGGGGATTGATGTAAAAATAACCCAGACATTTGATGACCCATTTTATCCGATTGAAGAATTAAAAAATGAAACTTGTGGAAAAAGTGAAGAAGAGGTGAAGTCTTTGGAAGCAACTATGTCGGGTGATAAGCTGGAACAACAATATATTTGTCGATACGAAAGTTTGCATTTTGATAAGGGTCTACAACATTTGGATGGAGTAGCAGCTTTGAAATTTGCCAGATCAAGACATTCAACTGTGGGCGGGGGCGATTTTAATCGAGCTGAAAGACAAAAAATAGTAGTAACGGCTATCAGAGATAAAATAATAAATATCGGATTTGTTTCAAAAATAATTCCAACAATTCAGACATTAACCAGACATATAACAACGGATGTAGATTTTTCTAAAATGAGTGAATTGGTAACAAAAATACCGGAAGTGTCGAGTTATAAAATAGTTTCGATTGCTTTGACTGATACAAACGTACTAAAAAATGCTAAAGCCACTACAGGACAATTTATTTTATCCCCAAAGTTGGGTGAAAATGATTTTTCTGAAGTTAAAAAGTTTATTGAAAGTAACGGAATTTTGACAATAACACCGACAGCAACGGTAAGCCCAGCAATTAAATAGTATATCTGATATAATACTTGGTCTTTAAATTAGAAAAAATTAAATAAAAAATAATGAAAAATTTTGGAAATGACCGTGGATTTAAAAATTTTAGCGACAGAAGTTTTGGTGGTGGTAACCGCAGCCGAAGTTTTGGTGGCAACCGAGGTGGATTTGATCGTGGCAGAAGTGATCGACAAATGTACGATGCTGTTTGTGATAAATGTGGTAAAGATTGCCAAGTACCTTTTATGCCAACTGGAGAAAAGCCAGTTTATTGCAGTAACTGTTTTGAAAAAACCAGTGGCCGTGATGGAGGTAGTGAAAGAAGTTTTGGTGGTGGTAACAGAGACTTTGGCGGAAATAATCGAAGATTTGAAGCCAGAGATACTAAAGATTATGCCCAAGAAAATACTAGAGCTGAAATTGAAGCTTTAAATAAAAAACTTGATAGAATCATTGATCTTTTGACAGCTCAAAAAACTATGGTAGCTGAAAAGAAAATCAAAAAATCTAAGATAATCGAATCTCCGATAGAAGAAACTCAGGAATAAATCAATAATCGGTGTTTGAACGTATGGCTTTTATGTCTGATTGACTGTAAGGTATTAGAGGTCTTTTGACGCCTGAGGTATCATCATTAACGGTAGAGTAATTGTAATAGAACTTTATTTCGGGATTTGATTGATCGATTAAAAAATGGAAAAAACTTTTTGGTTTAGAAAATTTGAATGTTTTTATATTTTTGGTTTCAAACAAACTCTGGAATTTTTTTAAAATTTCCTGATCACCGCCGATGAAGCCATTTTGGGCAGTTTCGAGAAAATTTAACTGTTCAGGAAATAAATAGTTGTCAGGCGGAGTAAAATGAAAAGCTTTTAAATGACCATTGGTGTCTTTAATTAATCCCGAAACACATGGTCCGGCACCGAAACTGTGTAAAAATCCAGAATTGGTTTCGCTAAGATCAACAATGGTTCCAATTTCAACACTTAGTGAATTGTCAGGAATAAGATCTTCAAATCTGTCATTATTTTTTACATTAACTGCTTTAATTGTCTGGCTAACTGATTGTTCTCTTGGTTCAGAATGGTTGGGAAAGGAGGCATCTTTTTCCATACTTATATTTGGAACTGACCATTTTGGTAAAGAATAATTTTTTTACCAGATTTGAGAGTGGCAGTGACGACTCTATCTGATGTGGCGATAATATCGGTGTGAACAGATGAATCATTAAAACCTAAATTTTCCCAATCTTTTGAGGTTAATTTATTTAATTTTCCATTAAAAGTGTCTTTGTAAGCTGAGCCGAGAGCAATATGAGTATTACCAAATGGACCGCCAAAATTTTCATCATAAAGTGTTTCAGCCATAAATTTGTTGATTTTAGAAAAACGTTTGTCAGTAAGAGAAAACTCCCCTATTTTGTCACTATTTGGAGTTTTAATAAGTTCCTGTAAATATTTTTCACCGTACCCGGCTTCGGATTTAACCACTAAACCATTTTTAAAAGTTAATTTAATATTTTTGATTAAATTACCTTGGCGATAAAGCGGTTGATTAAAATAAATGTAGCCGTTAGTACCACGCCAATCGGGTGAAGTAAAAATTTCAAAACTAGGAATATTACGACCGCCACCACCTAACCATTGGCGGTTTTGACCAATAGTAATGTTTAAATCGGTATCTCTGGCTTTTATATTAACTTCAACTATTTCGAGTTTGTTTAACTTTTGGCGAATTTTATTGCTTTTATTTTGAACTGACTGCCATTTTTTTACCGGGTCAGAATAATTTAAAAAACAGGCTTTGATAACTTGTTGCCAGGCTTGACCTAAGGTGAGTTTAGCTTCGGCAGCCATAGCTGGGGTGGGAAATAAACCAATAGTCCAAGTTAATTTGCCTTTATTTTCCTTGTTATCGCGCCAATCTTTGTAGGGTTTAAAAACCATATTTCGTTCCATAATTAAACGAGGATCAATACCTTCGAGTTCGTGATAATTGGTTTCAGCTAAAATCATAAGAAAATGATCGGTTTGTTTGACTCGGCCTTTCATAAAAGTAGCCGGGAAAAACTTGAGTTGATCAGGTGAAGCTAATTCATAAAATTCCCGAGACATCTCGTCGGGAAGATATTGAATGATAGGATGAGCACCACTTTTGAGAACTGAGCGTTGGAGAGAAATTAAAAGTGGTTTGGCAGACTCAGGCACTTGAAGAAAAACCACTTCACCGGGCTTAACTCCTTTACCGCTATTTAGGGCAAATTTAACCAGAACATCGGCGTATTTATCGAGGATTTTTGGTGATGGAAGATACATTGGTTTATTTTAATAACTCAAGACATTTTTGTCTATAAGCTCCACGGGCTTCTGAGGAAACTAGTTTAGCAACTTCAATAACAATTTGATGAGCTTTTTGATCAACATCAAGGTTTGACATTGTAGGTGAATTACAGTCGATTAATTGACCTGTTCTGAAGCTTACTGG
>JAHBAQ020000050.1 GCA_018500045.2 Candidatus Shapirobacteria bacterium
AGATGTGTATAAGAGACAGCTATAGACATATTTAAATTATAGCAAGACAATTATGCTCCCATATCTGATATCCGTGAGAACCTTTTTCCTAGAGGAAGTTATTATGCGTGATTTGCCAGATGGTATAGATATACAGGCAATCAAAAACTGTTTTGAAACTCCAAAGCCAGCTTTAAACATTGTTTAATAGAGTAGCAGAAGTGTAGTAGTACCCTTTTTATCTTCCTTTTTTTGATTCCTCTCTTAAAACTGGGTCAACTAATTTGTTTGGAGAAATCATAACTTTAGTATTTGCGTCTAGTTTTTTTGCAAGAACAGCTAAAGGTATTTTTGTTTCATTATGCTCTTTGACAATTTTGGCAATATCCTCACCTTTTAACATTTTCCCTGGTTTCGCTTCGATAAAAGTTTGTAAATGAAATGGTGCATTTGTATCATCACCAGACGATACCATGCCATCTAACAATTCTTCCTTAGGTATAAAATTAAAAATATCTGAAAAGCTTTCACCGTGAGGTGTAATAAAACCAATTTTTGGATATTTTCCTATACGTGCATAAATGACAAAGATGTCATACTCAGTTAAAGGTAAATGCATTTCTCCAAAACTTATGAAATTTTTACCATCGATTGTCATGTGTAAATGATAATGAGGAAAATCAATTTGCTTGCCTGTATGACCATTTAAATCCCCTTCCTTAATCCAAAACGTCCAGCTTAAATTACTATATTTAATTGTCTCTTGGTAAACTAATCCGTCTCGTTTTTCATACGCTTCAAAATCGTTAATCTGAGAAAGATTTTCCTCGAAATTGGCTACCCAACGAAGATAGGCAATGATTTGATTTAACTCTTTTGTTTTCAATGCCTCTTCGATATTTTTCTTTTTAATCCTTTTATGAGCCCTCAACAGCCAATGAATACATGGTTTTGAGTAATCACATCGTGTTATATTTTCTCCACACAAATAACATTTACCTTTTAAAAAGTTTTTTTTAAATTGCTGATATTGGCGTTCTGAGTCGAGATGATCAGACTCTAATCCGCTTTTTAATTCAGGATCTGCCATCATTCTATTTATAAAGGGTTGGAAGTCCTCTGGTTTTGTTTTCATTGCTTGATAACAGACACATTGTTGCTCTGTTGGTTTTGATTCAATAAGTTAGGTGCTTTATAGATAAGGTGGATAATAAGGAACGATAATGCAATAACAAAGCTAATTATAAAAATGTTTTTTACCCTATCAGCATTAAGCCTTAAAAATTTAAGTAGTTTATAGCTAATTTGTTTCTTATAATCAGTCCTAGTTTTATTAAAATTCGGTTCAATGATCTCTTTTTCTGTTTTTACAGTTTCATCATTCCATAATTCCCTGGTCCACCAATGATTTTTTAGTTCCTGATAATAACTATCTTCGTGAGACTGATAATTTGCTTTGATTCCAATGTACTGACTCCAAATGCCGAAAATTAGGCTAAAAAGAATTAAACAGACAGCAAAAATAAGCCACAAAGTTACCTGTTGGGAGTTAGTAAAAACAACAACTATACCCAAAATAACTCCCTCCAGAGTTATGATTTGGGAGATATACGAATTATGTTTTTCACTAAGAATGTCATATTTTTCAAAATGTTTTTCAATGAATTGCTTATACCTAAGTTTTTCCTGTTCAATCATATTCTTATTGATTGGTTCTAGTTTTTCTTTTAAGAAATTATCGAGATTTTCTTTGTAATTGATCATAGAACCTTACCCTCCATAACTGAAATCATTTCTTCAAGCACTGATACTGTCTTCCTCTTTTCATTAAGACACTTCTTTGGAAAAATTTTTCGTAGCTCTGAATAACCCTCGATTTTGTTACTTTTTAGTATTTTTTTCTCGTATATTTTTTTACAACTACCAGTATTTTTTGGAGTTTCATATTGATCACCGCTATATGAGTTAATTAGTGTAGCCTCAATACACGGGGTATTTTTAATTAAAAGTATTTGGTTTTCATCCGCCAAATCATAAGCACATTGCATCTCTTTTGCACTTTTATCAGTATCTATGACACTTACTCGTTTATCATAATCCCCTGGTGTGTTTATAGCCTGTTGAACAATACCTGTAGCAGTCCCGCCTAAACCATTTCGTACAATTACATTTAATTTATTGGAGCGTGTATAAAGTGAATCGAGATACTTCATAAAATTGGTATCTCTAAATCCCTCGGCTATCACCAAAATTGATTTTTTAATTAACCTTTTTTTTATTTTGGTTTTAGTGAGGCTTTTCATATTATCAACTTATGTGAGGGAATGCCCCATATGCTCCTGTAATGTACTTTAAGTAGTAGTTTTCATCTGATCTAACACCAGAAACATCATCTAATCTCCATGATTCACTGGCTCCTTTGTTATTTTTTTCTATAAAAACAATCTGATATTTATTGAGACTACTCAGTACAAGATGGCTATGTGTGCTAAAGATTAACTGAGCTTTTTTAGTGTTTGTTTCTGGTTGTAAAAATAACTTGAGAAGAGATAAAACTATCTCCGAGTGTAGATTTACATCTATCTCATCTAAAACAGCGATTCCCCCGTTGTTCAAAACTAAAAGAACTGTTTTCAATAAGACAAGAAGCTGTTTGGTTCCAGAAGACTCATACCTCATATCGAGATATTGTTTTGATCCGTTAAAATTATGACCAACTTTAGCACTTATAGAAATAGAACCATCATCTCTCTTTTGTTTTTGTATGTCGAGAGAATCTAATCCAAGATCATAGGTTGATAAGATTTTTTCAGCCTCCTTTTTAAGAACATCATTTTCACTAAAAAATTTTAGAGTTTCGAAAAAGTTTATATTAGAATTTGCCAACATATAATCTCCGATCCACCCTGCTTCTACAACGTTAGTCTCAATTTGTTTCCAAAAATTAACAATGTCCTGACTTGGTTTGTGGTTAAGCCTAATTGCACTGGCTAGTAAACTCGAATTTTTTCGAATCACATTTTCAAACCCTTTTGGAAATTTAAAAGTTTTGTCTATTAAAAGATATTTATTGTTTTTTGAATCCCATTTTCTGTAAAAAGCTGTTTTATAAGTAGTCTTAACCTTCGTCTTGCTTCTATAACTCAATTTTTCTTCAAAAATTCTTTCTTGTGTTAAGGAAAAAAAATAGTCATAAACGACACCACCTACCTCAAACTCTGTTGATAATTCTGATGGTTTATTAGAATCACTATCAAATTTAAATGATTGAATTAGAATCGACGAATTAGGATCTGCATTAAAGGAGTCAACGATAATCCATTTCATAAAAGGCAAAAGTCTCAAAAGATTTGTTTTACCTGAGGCGTTAGCACCTATTACTGTTTCAACGCTAGACAGTCTTGTTCCTGAAGAGTCTTTAAAAAAACCACTCTTTTTAGGAGCTTGATTGTTCACTACAAAATTTAGCTTTGTTAAATTCTTGAATGAATAAAAGTTTTTACAGGAGAATGAATGAATCATATGGTTTATAGTACCAATATGACACGTATATGTCAATATCCAACATTTTTTTGTTGATTTTTGAGTTATATGTATTTTTTAACAAAAATGAGATAATAAATTATGCTTGGAAAACCCTCAGTCATGACTACGGAAATTCTCGCTAAATTAAGGCAGGCTTTTTTTGATGGGTTGTTGTGATAGAGAGGCGTGTATTTACACTGAAGAATGATTTAGTTTTTATTTAATATTGGCAAAATTGATTTTAAGTTCAAAAATTCCTTAGTGTAGCAAACGGCAACAATGACACTAATTACTACTCCTAAAATTAAAGAAGAAATGAAATTAACTAGATCCCATCGAAAGTCGTCGGAAAATTCTTTATAGTTTTTATCCCCCTTCACTTTTAAGTATTTTATTAAAAGCAAAACGGAAATTATAGCGATTATTCTGTCCCAATTTGGCACAAGTACCCAA
>JAHBAQ020000073.1 GCA_018500045.2 Candidatus Shapirobacteria bacterium
AGATGTGTATAAGAGACAGAATGTTGACGGAGGTAACTAATTGGAGTTTAGTGTTGGGTAAAGTTAATATAAAAAATTTAGTTTTAATTCCATTGAAATTTAGTATTGGCCGAGTTAGTTGGTATCCAAAAAATTGGTATTACTTAATTGGCGGTGGTTGGAGTTTGGTGGTTTTTGGGTTGGCGATAAAACAAATGGTCAAAAATAAAAAATTATTATGGTTACTGATAGCGCCGATAGTTTTGGGGATTTTATTTTCATTTAAATCACCGTTATTACAATATTTTCGATTTATATATTTAGTGCCGATAACAGCTCTGGCCTTGGCAGAGATAAAAAATAAGTGGATTAAATTGGGATTAATTGCAGGTTTTTTGGGGTTTAGCGGTTTTTATTTGTTTAATCCGAGTATGTATCGAGAGGATTGGAAAAGTGTGGCAGCCAGCTTGGCAAACGGGGAAAAAGTGTATATGGTTAGCTCTTTTAATGATCCAATAGTTTTTTATAACCAAACAATTTTAATTAAAGATATTAGGACAATTGAACCAACAGAAGACAAAATCATTTTAATTCCTTATGGAGAAATCTTGCATGGGGTTGATAGTCACAAAAAACTTGAAAATCTGGGTTATCGGCTAAAAAAACAAAACAATTTCAGAGAAATAGTTACTGAAGAGTGGGAAAAACAAAAATAGCCTATTTTTTGTGGGGATACGTTTTATTTAAACATGTTTTTTGTGATAAAGAAATCCCTTTAATTTGACTTGGGAAGGTTATAGAATTATTTTCATGAAATATATTTTTGTCACGGGTGGTGTGGTTAGCGGTTTAGGTAAAGGAATAGTCTCAGCTTCAATCGGACTATTACTGAAATCTTCCGGATTTAAAGTTAACCACATTAAAATTGATCCATATTTAAATATTGATGCAGGGACGATGAGACCGGCGGAACACGGGGAAACTTTTGTCACCACTGACGGCGGGGAAATTGATCAGGATTTAGGAAATTACGAAAGATTTTTGAATCAGAGTTTTTTGAAAGATAATAATATTACTTCAGGTAAAGTTTATAAACAAATTATCGAAAATGAGAGAGCTTTTAAATATGAGGGTCGAGACGTGGAAATGATCCCGGATGTACCAAATGAAGTAAAACGAAGATTTTATGAATTGGAAAAAGGTTATGATTTTGTAGTAGTAGAAATTGGTGGAACTACTGGTGATATTGAAAATTTACCTTTCTTGTACGCGGCTAGAGAAGTAGGTCGGGAAAGAGAAACAATGTATGTGATGGTGTCGTATGTTCCTTATTTGAGAAATGTGGGAGAAATGAAAACTAAACCGACTCAACATGCAATTTCTGAATTGAGATCGACCGGAATTATGCCGGATATTTTGATTACCCGAAGCGAAACCGGGCTGGATACTCCCCGATTGGAAACTTTAGAGAAGAGGTGTTTTTTGAAGGACAATTCAATTTTTGACGATCCGGATTGTTCATCGATTTACCGAGTACCATTGGTTTTAGAATCACAAGGATTAATGGACAGAATTCGCAAACATTTTGGAATTAAAAATCATCCAACTAATTTAAAACCATGGATGAATATGATTGAAAAAATGGAGAAGGCAAAAAAAACTGTAACCATTGCCTTAGTAGGAAAATACGTAAAGTCAGGAAAAAATAATCATAAGGATGTATATGTGTCAGTATTGGAAGCACTAAAACAGGCAGCTATTGCCAGTGATGTCAAAATGGAAATTGAACCAATTGATTCAAGTGATTTTAATCCAAATGATTTGAAAAAATATGACGGAATTGTGGCTCCACAAGGTTGGGGCAGCCGAGGAGTAGAAGGAATTATTAAAGCGATAAAAGTGGCTCGAGAAAATAAAATTCCTTATTTGGGTTTATGTTTTGGAATGCAAATGGCAGTGGTAGAGTTTGCCAGAAACGTACTGAAATTAAAGGGAGCTAATTCGGCTGAGGTTGATGATAAAACAAAATATCCGGTAATTCATATTATGCCGGACCAATTGGAGTATTTAAAGAAAAAACAATACGGTGGAACAATCAGACTTGGTTCTTGGCCGTGCAAAATGACACCAAAAACAAAATTAAGCGAAGCTTATAAAAAATATGGTGATGATAAAGAAGCCCCTTGGTATACAGAAGATAATTTTAAGACAGTTGATAAAACTAACGTGGTATTTGAAAGACATCGCCATCGTTATGAAGTGAATAGTGAATATCGAGATCAGTTGGAAAAAATGGGGATGATAATTTCAGGGACTTCACCTGATGGTCAATTAGTGGAGGCAGTAGAATTGAAAGATCATCCATTTTTTGTGGGAACACAATTTCATCCGGAATATATTGCCAGACCATTGAGACCACATCCAATATTTATGGCTTTTGTGGAAGCACTAAAGAAAAAGAAATAAATTTATTTTTTGTCTGATTTCTTCTCGAGACGGTCAAGTTTGAAAAATTTGACAGAAAAATAGACTACGAGAGCGATGATTAAAAAATCGATGAGGCTGCTAATAAAACTGCCGAAGAGGATTTGAGCTGAGCCAATTTGAAGATACATTTTGTTTAGGTCGCCAATTTTACCTAAAAATAGGCCAATAACTGGATTAATAATATTGGTAACCAAGGAAGTAACTAATTTAGTGACAGAAGTACCCATAACCACACCGATAGCCAAACCAATAACACCTTGAGACTGAATAAATTCAATAAAGCCTTTGAGAGTTTTTTTCATCATATATGTTGATTATATCTCAATAGATAAACATAGCGTCGCCGAAACTAAAGAAACGATATTTATTTTTTATGGCTTGTTGATAAGCAGTAAAAATATTATCTTTACCAGCAAAAGCAGAAACTAACATGAGAAGACTAGACTCGGGTAAATGAAAATTGGTGATAAGGGCATCGACAAATTTAAATTGATAGGGTGGATAAATAAAGATATTAGTTGATTGTTTACCAGCAAAAATTTGTTGATTTTTATCGGTGGCCGATTCAAGGGTACGGACAGAAGTGGTGCCGACGGCAATAATTCGTTTACCATTTTGTTTGGCTTGATTTAGGCGTTTGGCGACAGCTGGTTTGATTTCATAAAATTCAGAATGTAAAGTTTTTGACTGGATATTTTCGGGACGAAGATTTTGAAAAGTACCCAAACCAACATGGAGAGTAACGTATTCAATTTGAACACCTTTGGTTTTGAGTTGAGATAAAAGTTTTTTAGTAAAGTGGAGACCAGCAGTAGGAGCCGCAGCCGAACCGGTTTGTTTGGCGTAAACAGTTTGATATTCGGAACGAATTTGTTGTTCGGTTTGATGAGATTTAATATATGGCGGAATAGGAGTGTGGCCAATTTTGTCGAGAACTTGGAAGAATTGGTTATTTTTGTAATTAAATTTAATTTTTATTTGACCAGTGACAGAGTCGCTTTCGGTAACTTGACCAATTAAATTATGTTCAAAAATTATTTGGCGGCCAACAGTTGGGCGAGGTTTGGAAATAGCCATCCAGGTGTCACTATTAATTTGATGAATGAGAAGAACTTCGATATCTCCCCCACTATCTTTTTTGCCAAAAAGACGGGCGGGAAAAACTTTACTTTGATTTAAAACTAAAACATCGTTATGGGTCAATAAATCTAAAATATTATAAAAATGAAGATGATCAATTTGGCCGCTATCTTTTTTTAAAGTTAAAAGCCGACAATGGTCGCGTTTATCACTGGGTTTGTTGGCAATTAAAGACTCCGGCAGATTATAGGAGTAATCAGAAATTTTGAGAGGCATTTGGGTATTTTACCAAATGTTAGTTAAGAATCATGACCGAATAGGTTAGATATGAAGCAAAACTAACCCAAGCCAAATAGGGCCAGAGTAAAACGGAAGCAGTTTTATTGTATTCACGGAATTTGATAATGGTCATAAAAATAGCCAACCAAAGAATTAAAATTTCATAAAAAGCGAATTTGGGTGAACGAAGACCAAAAAATAAAACCGACCAGAAAAGATTAAGAATTAATTGGACCCAAAACCAGAATAAATTATTTTTCTTATGCCAAACTAAATAAAGAGCAATGCCCATAAGGAGAAACAAAAGTGTCCAGACCGGAGCAAAAACCCAAGAGGGTGGGTTGAGGGATGACTTGATAACGTCAGTAACGTACCAAGTTTTGACTGAACTGGCGGTAAAAAAACTGCCCAAAATTCCAGTACCTTCAGTAATTAAAATACAAAGGATAAGTTTGAGTGGATTAAATTTAGTTTTATTTTTCGATTTCATAACTAAATGTTACACTATATAATTGGTTTATGGGGAAAAAAGCGATTTGGTTGATATTAATAGCCGGAATAGTAATTTCTTGGCCACTGTCATTGATAGTTAAACCGGCACATTTTGATAAGGCAACAATTTTTTATCCGATAACCGAGCAGGAAAAATGGAATTTTGAAAAACGATTAGCTTTGGACACCAGTAGATTTAAGAAGGTCTATTATAATAAAACAACGGTAATTAAGGAAAGATATTTAAAAAATTTTTTGGTGATGTTGGATTTAAATAATTATTTTTTTGGGATGCACCCCAGAGAGGATGTGTCTGGGGTGGATTATCGGTTTAAATATCCGTTTGTCACCATAATATTTTTGATATTAGCAATAAAGGCAACCGTAAACAATAAAAAATATATCAAAGTGTGGTTAATATTTTTGGCGGAAATATTTTTACTCTCTTTGATGAAGCAAATTGATGGCTGGGATGCCATTTTATTTTTGCCGCTGACTTATTTATTAAGTATTGGGTCGAGAGAATTGAATAAATATAAATTTTCCTGGGTGATTAATTTGGCAGTAATAATATTAATGGCAATAGAAATTGGGAGGTTGTTAATATGAAAAAAATAGAATGGTGGTGGTTGATATTAATTTTAATTTTGGGAATATGTTTGAGATTTTGGCAACTAGGTGAAACGCCAAAAGGATTTTTTTGCGATGAAGCTTCGTTGGGTTACGATGCATATTCATTATTATTGACAGGAAAAGATCAATTTGGGAAAACATTACCAATACTGTTTCGTTCTTTTGTTGATTTTAAGCCACCATTTTATACCTTGTTTTTGATACCAATTTATAAAATTTTAGGAATGAGTATTTGGTCAACTAGATTTTTGTCGGCAATGGCCGGAATGGTAGTAATTTGGTTTAGTTTTTGGATAGTTAAGGGTTTATCGAAAAATATTAGATTATCACTGCTGGTGGCATTGTTGTTAGCAGTATCGCCTTGGCAGATTATGGTATCCCGAACTAGTTATGAAACAAATCTGTCTTTGGCTTTATTAATGATTATGATTTGGAGTTTTTATAAGTCGAAGAAAAATATAAAATGGTTATTGATGACGGCAATAGTGGCTGGATTGTCGTTTTTGACCTATCACTCCGAAAGAGTCATTACCCCATTAATATTGTTGTGTCTGATAATTAAAGAAAGAAAAAATGTTTTTAAAAAAGAAAATACGGTGATATTAAGTTTGGCGGTATTGATGGGTCTGATTTTGGTTTTGCCGACAGTGAAACTAATGACAACACCGGGGTTTTTGTCGAGATTAAATAGTTTAAGTATTTTGTCTGGCGAAGTAAAAAAACCTTGGGGTTTTGATGAGAATTTAATTGGCTGGAAAAATTTAATGTTTAACAATTCGGTCGAATTAAAACTAAGAGAATTTGGGTCACTGTATATATCTTATTTTTCGCCAAGATATTTGTTTGGATTGGGAGACCCCGGACCAAGAAGCTCATATCCTGATTTGGCACCATTTTTGTGTTGGCAACTACCGTTTTGGATGACTGGGGCAGTTTGGTTAATGAAAAAAAATAAAGATAAAAACGAGATGGAATTAAAGTTTTTGACAGTTTTGATGATGGTAATAACTCCGATTCCGGCAGCAATTACTCGCGATCCGTTTTCGAGCATTAGAGCTTTGCCTTTGGTACTACCATTAATAATTTTGACAGCAAAAGGATGGGAAATATTTTTAAAAAAATTTAGGGTTTTGGGAAAAATACTTTTGGTGTTTTTAATTGTTTGGAGTTTGGGGAAAATTTATTTGTCGGTATTTAAATTTAATGATTATTTTCGAGGATACGCTTGGGAAGAAGGGATTGAGGAAATGGTGAATCAGATTAAAGAAGAAAAATTGCCGGTGGTAGTGGATAATGCCAGAGGGGAAATTTATTCTCAAATTTTATTTTTTACTCAAGCTGAGCCGAAAAAATATCAGGAAGAAAATTTTGAAGTGAAGAGTGAAGATTACTATACAAATATGGAACGGGTAAAGGCAAAACAAATTAATCATATTTCCGTCAGACCGATAGTTTGGGAAAAAGATATTTATAAAAATCAAATTTTGGTGGGAGATGCGTTGTCAATTAACGAAGAAC
>JAHBAQ020000055.1 GCA_018500045.2 Candidatus Shapirobacteria bacterium
ATGACGTCGACAATATTGAGTTTTTGTTTGATTTCTTCGACCTGATTATCCACTGGAATATTATAACAAGACTAAAGCTAAAGAACCGAACTTAACCCATAACCCGAAACAGAGGGATTTAATGATTTCGAGTGGTGATAAAGTCAATACAGGCGGAGAGTTGGGAGCGGAAGGGTTCATTTGATAAAAAAGTTAATTCATTATCGAAAATTTGGCGGGCTTTTCGTGAATAGTCGTCGGCCAATTGGCGAGCAAAATCGAGGCTACCGCAAGTTTTCATTTGATCGATAACCCAAGTAATTTCATTATTCGTTTTTTGGGTTCGGGATTTGTTTAAAATTTCAATTAATTTAGTTTTGTTTTGAGAATCAATATTTTCCAAAAGATGAATTAGAATAGTGGTTCTTTTACCTTCATAAATATCATTGCCAACTTGAGATTTTTGGCCGGAAAAATCGGAAGTTAAGTCGAGAAGGTCATCGATAATTTGAAATGATTTGCCTAACGATAAACCGAATTTATAGATTGAATTTAATTGATCTTTGGTGGCACCAGCCAGAATAGCACCAAGGCGCATAGGACCAGAAATAGTGTAGTAACAGGTTTTGCTTTCGGCAATTAATAAAACATCGTCGATTTTTAGATCATATCGATGGTCTTCAATCCATTTAATTTCGATGGTTTGACCTAAAATAGTTCGATTTAACATAGTAAAAAATTCCTGCTGAATTTGCTCGGCAATATTTTTGTCCAAGAGAGAAAAATTTCGGGATAAAACTTGCCACATAAGAATATGTAAAGCATCACCGGCGTTGAGAGCCAGATGATCACCATAAATTTTTTGGATGGCAGGAAGACCACGACGTTGCTCTGACTGATCTTCGATATCGTCGTGATTAAGAATCCAATCTTCGGAGAGTTGCATGGCGGCGGCGGTAGATAAAGCTTTGTCTAAAGAAAAACCCATAGATTGAGCGGTCAGTAAAACTAAAGAAGGACGAATATATTTGCCTTTCCGATGGGGATAATCGCTGACCATTGTAAAATGAAAATCAAGAACGGATCGATACTGATCAGGAAGACGGCAAAACTCCGGATAATCCTTGATTTGATTAAGATTGGTTTCAATAAACGGCCAGAGGAGATTTTTGTAACTGTTTAAAACTTCAAGAAAATTAATTGGTGGCGACATTTGTTTCTTCAATTTTTTTAACCCGAGAGCCAAGAGAGACAATTTTACCAAACGTATAGGGATAAATCATATACATAACTTCAAACATGGCGACGGAAAGTTCAAAAGCTGACGGAATTTGGTTGGTAATAAAGAAGGCACCGGCGCCAAGAATAAGGGCGTTTTTGAAACTGGTCTGCATTTTTTCTTTGAAAACTTTTTTGACCACGTTTTCGGGAATACCGGAAAGACGGGCTTCTTGAGCGGCCAAAGAATTACCTTTGTAACCGGCGTGAATGGTAGTGATAAAAGTACCGACGGCAGTAACAAAATTCATAGGGGTGTTTTGACGAGTCAAGTCAACTTTGAGCATCAGACCAGCAAAAGCGGTAGGTAAATGACGAAGGAGATAAATTAAACCGATAATTAAAACACCACTAAATCCGCCAATAGTAGCTAATATACGGTTGTAGCGAATGCGGGCGTAAAGAATTTTTTGATTTTTCTTGAAAATAAAACGAACCAAACGCCAAATGAGACGCAAACCAATGAGAAACAAAACCGTACCACCAATAATCATAAAAATAGTGTTCCAGGAAATAGCCATAGTATCGGTGATTTTGAAAAACGGAAAAGGGAAAATGGTGCCTTTGAGGGGATATTCTGGACGAGGCACCCATTTGTAAAGAAGATTCATTTTTTGGAGTTTGAGGGGATCGGTGTAAAAATCGATCAAGAAAATACGTCCAGCAGAAAAGAAGGCGATGGCGTTGACAAAGAAATTAAAAATATAATAGACAATAGCAGAATTACCTTCACGAATTTTTTTAGTAAAAACTAGTTGTTGTTGTTTGGTTTCCATGGTGTCGAGTTCATCTTCAAAATCTTTGAGAGGTTGGTCCATAGCATTACCAATAAGACGGAGGGGGATAAAAATAATGTTTTGGAGAACACCAATGAGAAGTACAGAAACCCAAACTTGACGGGTAATGAAATAAAGACCAAAAAAGAGACTGGCGTAAAGACGAAAACTACCGCCACGAAAGAACCAAATACAAAGGTAAATAAGAAAAATTAAAAGTAAGGTAGTAATCCAAGGCAACCAGTGACGGCTATTGTCGATGTGACGGACCTGAGATAAAGTTGACTGGTTTTCTACCATTGGTTAATTATACAATCTAATTTATACTGTAATTATGCCAGAAAATAGAGAACGGATTGTACCTCAAGAGACAATCAGGCAACAAACAGAAAAACAGGAAGTATCGGCAGTAATGGTGGATTTGCAAAAAGAAAAAGACATAACGATTCCTCCAGAAGTGAGAAATTGGATGCGAAAAATGGAAGAAGATCCTGTCTTGAACCAAAATAGTCAAAAAATAAAAGGTGATGATGATTTGGTATTGCAGCCAATTGCGACAACAACAGTTAAAATAACCTTACCAACCGATAAAAAATCATTTACTGGTGGTTTTAGTAAACCAGTGGATAACGCCTGGAAATGGTTGTCAACATTTATTCTTAGAATTATCAAAAAAAATGAAGGTAAGGTAAAATTTAAAGAGGAATGATTAACGATATTTTGTTGGGTTATATAAATACTTTGATATCGGTTTTAATACTGACAGTGTTGATCGCCGGGTTACTTTTGGTAATTTCATGGGGATTACTGTTATGGTTTAAATGGAAAGATAGGGAAGAAAAATCACTGAAACAAGTGAATTTACTGGTAGCTGTACCCCAGGATAATGAAGTTAAAATTGATGCGATGGAACAGATTTTAAATTCGTTTGGAAGTATGTTTAAAAGCGTTAAGATAAAATGGTTTCAGTCGTTTATAGCTCAACCGAGTGCATCATTAGAAATTGTGGGGACTGACGAGGATATTAAATTTTATGTATCAGTACCGGAAAAATATCAGGATTTGATTGAAAAACAGATTTATAGTGTTTATGCCGGAGCTGATATTAAGGTAGTAGAAGAACCAAATATTTATACCAAAGACGGAATTGTAGAATATGCTTGGTTAGGATTAAAGAAACTCCCCCATTATCCACTAAAGAGTTATAAAGAAATTTCGACTGATCCATTAGCAGCCATAACTTCAGCATTGTCAAAATTAAATAAAGACGAAACGGTAGCGATACAGTTAGTAATAACACCCACGGATGGCTCTTGGTCGAAAGTAGGTAAAAGTTTTATTAGCAGTACTAAAAAAAGTGAATCGAATCCAGAAAAAGCTTCTTATAAGGTCGATGCGAAACAATTGGAATCGATTGAACAAAAATGCGGTAAGACAGGATTGGAAACTGTGGTCAGGATTGTGGCGGTGGCCCCGAATAAAGAGATTGCTAAAATGAATATTTCAAATATTAAGGCATGTTTTGGCCAATTTGAATCGCCATGGAACAAATTCACCAGTAAAAAGATCTATTTAAAATCAATGTTTATGGAAGATTTTATTTACAAATATCCGGTGGTATTTTGGTTTAAACATAAAACAATTTTGTCAGTGGATGAATTAGCTTCGGTGTTTCATTTACCCAACAAACAAATAGTAACGCCAAATATTTACTGGCTAAAGGCCAAAAAAGCCCCGGCGCCGGTAGACTCACCTCAGGAAGGTTTGTATGTGGGAGATAATTTATATAGAGGGGTGAATAAGAAATTTTGTATGTCACCAACTGACAGACAAAGACACTTTTATATAGTCGGACAAACAGGTGTGGGTAAATCGTGGTTATTGGCGGATATGGCCTTACAAGATATTAAAGCTGGTAAAGGAGTTTGTTTTATTGATCCACACGATACTTTTGAAAGTATTTTGGAGAGAATTCCGCCAGAAAGAGTTGATGATGTAATTTATTTTGATCCGTCACAAACAGAACGGCCAATGGGTTTTAATGTGATGGAGTGTGAGCGCGAAGATCAAAAAGATTTTGTAACATCGTCGATCATTAATTTGATGTATAAACTTTACGATCCTTACAAAACAGGTATCGTTGGTCCCCGATTTGAACACGCAATTCGAAATATTATGTTGACGGTAATGACGGAACCTGGAGCAACATTTATTGAAATAGTCCGTTGTTTGACAGATCAAAGTTATGTGCAAGAAATTTTACCTAAATTGAAAGATCCAATGGTTAGGCGTTATTGGACTGATCAAATTGCTCAAACCAGCGATTTTCATAAATCAGAAGTGTTGGACTATATCGTATCGAAATTTGGGCGGTTTATTACTAACACAATGATGAGAAATATTATTGGTCAGTCGACGTCGTCTTTTAATTTTAGAACAGCAATGGATGAGGGAAAAATTTTGATTATTAATTTGGCTAAAGGAACTATTGGTGAAGAAAATTCAGCGTTTTTGGGGTTGGTGTTGATTCCAAAAATTTTGATTGCAGCTATGAGTCGACAAGATATTCCTGAAGATAAGCGACGAGATTTTTATTTGTACGTAGACGAGTTCCAAAATTTTGCGACTCAGGATTTTGCGGTGATTTTGTCGGAAGCCAGAAAATATCATTTGAATTTGACAGTGGCCAATCAATTTATTTCTCAAATGGATGATGAAGTGAAAAATGCCGTATTTGGAAACGTCGGTACAATTTGTAGTTTTAGACTGGGTATTTCCGATGCTGGATTTTTGACTAAACAATTTCAGCCGGAATTCGGTGAGCATGATTTATTGAATTTGGGAACTGGAGAGATTTATTTAAAAACGATGGTGAATGGAATACCAAAAGATCCGTTCTCGTTGAAGGTGGCAGCAGTGGAAAAGAAAAAACCAGGTAATCCAAAAATGGCAGAAATGATAAAACGATTATCGGCGTTGAAATATGGTAGACCAAGAGCGTTGGTAGAGGCGGAAATAGCCCAGAGAGCAAGACTTTAGAGCTCTTTAAGCTTGATGCCGCGGGATTCTTCTTTTGATTCGATTAATTCCAAGTATTTTTCGGTAGTAGAAATACGTTTGTGACCAACAACTTGAGAAACGACATCAATAGGAACACCGGATTTGAGTTGGAAGACAATGAAAGTGTTGCGAAGATCGTTAACCTTGATTTGTTTGAGATCGGCTTTATTGAAAAAACGATTTAATAAACTACGAATATTTCTGGCTAACAAAGTTTTACCGGTTTTAGTAACGAAAACATTTTTGGAACGACCAGGATAACGGCCTTCGGTTAAATATTTTTGAAGGGCTAATTTGGCAGAATTGTTTAAAGGGACAGTTCGAGCTGGATGACTTTCGTAACTTTCGATAAAAATATCATTGTCTTTAACATCATCCATTTTTAAATTTTCGATTTCTTTAATACGAAGACCAGCTTGTAACATAAGTTCGACAATAGCAGTGGCGCGAGTATCGTTGCGGCAAGCATCACGAAGAGAGCGGTATTCAATTGGTTTTAAAATTTTTGGGGCATCATTTTCATATTTAGGGTGTTTGACTTCAATGGAAGGATCAATTTCGATTAAACCTTCATTTTTTAAGAAAGAAAAAAAGTTTTTGATGGAATTAAGTTTGCGAGAAATAGACTTGGCGGTATATTCGTTTTTGGCTAAATCTTCTTTAAAATCATTAATATGATTGGGATTAATGGTATTAATATCGCTAATACCTTTGGCTGACAAAAAAGCAAACAACTGGTTGATGTCCCCTTTGTAGGCTACAATAGTATTGGTGGACTTACCTTTTTGGGTAAGCGCCTGAGTGAAGGTATTTAGTGAACTATTAAAAGATAATTCGGTCATAAATTTCAGGATAACTAAAACGGCTTATAATAACACAAATTAGGACAAATTACAAACAAGAATGAAGCGAACAAAAAACCTGGCTTTATTAATACTATCAATAATTGTTTTATTATCGACATTTTTTAATGTTCTAAATCAGTATAACACGCTTAAAATGGCTAAAAGAAAAAATCTGGAACTTAAGGTAA
>JAHBAQ020000009.1 GCA_018500045.2 Candidatus Shapirobacteria bacterium
TGAGCACATTGGGCAAGGTTCGCAATTAGAATAAATTTCACAATCTTTTAAATCTTTAGTTTTCAATTTTTTCTGGGCTTTTCTCATCGCCATAATTTCTGCGTGACTCGTCACATCGTGTTTTTTCTCGTTAGCATTGGTCACCGCCACAATTATTTTGCCGTTTCTTACAATCAAACTCCCAAACGGTGCCTCACCTTTTTTGACTGACATCTCTGCCAAAGCAATACATTTTTTGATGTAGTATTCGTCAGTTTTTGGTTTTTTAGAGTAACTCATTTCTACCTTCTTCTTTCAATTTATCCACCACCTGGCCCACTTTCCCGGTCAAATCTTTTCTAGTAATCAATAAACCATCTTTTGTATCTACTATCACCAAATCCTCCACTCCAATCAAAGCCACGTATTTTTTATCACCCTTATAAACAAAATTATTTTGAGATTCTACTTCAAAAATATCAGCTGACTCATACATATTTTTCTCCTTCATATAATTAGCCACTGATTCCCAAGTTCCAAAATCTACCCAATTAAAGGGTAATTCTACTACCAAAGCTTCATTATTTTTGTAAACAATTTTAGTCACTTCCTCTATCGCCCCTTTTGGCATTGCCCCATAATTTTCTACTACATCACCATTTTGAGAAATATTCACCAACGGTTGATACCACTCCGGCTTGTATTTGTTATACATTTCTAATAACTTATTTGGGGTCATAGTTGTATGATTAGCGTGAAGTAACAACTTATCGGTTCCCAAATATTGATTAATTTTTTCTTCCTCAGTTCTATCAATATAATCAGCCACTTCATAAATTTTAACTCCACTCTCTTCCGATACTAAATTACCCTTAACCAAATAATCTACTCCCGCCACCACCATACTTGGCACAAAACCACCAGTTAGATATTTACCTGTCTCTCCAGCTAATTTTCCTGCCTCATCAATCATTTGTAAAAATTTTTCATCTGGCTCCCTCAATACATCTGCTTGAACCAAAATAAATGGTTCGTCACCAAATCCTCTCTTAATCAACTGCGCCGCTGCAAATCCGGTTGCCGGACCCTGGTTTCTCATTTCCGGTTCGGCAAAAATATTTTCTTCGGGAATTTCTGATTTTAAACTCTTAGCAATTTTAGCTTGAACTTCATTAGTTTGTAAAAATATTTCTTCTGGGCCAAATTTCTTTCTCAAAGCTTCGTAATTTAATTCAAACAACGACTTATTTCCCATCAATGGCAAAAAATGTTTAGGCATTGAACTTCGGCTCATTGGCCACATTTTTGAACCTATACCACCACAAATTATTACTGCTTTCATATTTATGTAACTTCTAATTTAATTTATTATACCAACTTACTTCGCCATAAAAGTTTTTATATTTTCTACCGTTGTTTTTACTATCCTTTCGATCGCCTCTTTAGTATTAAAAGCATTGTGTGGTGTAAATACCACATCATCCCTATCTCGCAACATATGGAAACTCAAAATATCCTGTAAATTATCCTTGGTAATTTTTTTACTCATTACCACGCTCATACTTTCCACCATCATTTCTTCCTCGGTTACATCCAACCCAGCCCCCGCCAAAACTTTATTATTCAGTGCCCAAACTATTGCCTCGGTTTCTACTACTGCTCCCCGAGCTGTATTAATCAAAAAACTTCCCGGTTTCATTAACTTAATATTTTTCTTATTAATCATATGATGAGTTTCCGGAACTGCTGGCACATGCAACGTTACAAAATCCGACATTTTCAAACATGTCTCTAAATCAGTATATTTAAAACCCATCTTTTTTTCTAATTTCGGGTCTCTGTATCCATCTACTCCCAAAACTTTCATTCCAAAGCCTCTAGCGATCTTGATAACATTTTGTCCTATCTTTCCACAACCTATTACACCTAATGTTTTCCCATACAAATCTACTCCGGTCAAACCTTCCGGATTAAACTCTCCATTCTCTACTGACTGATGAGCTACCACAATTTTTCGACTCACCGCCAACAACAAAGCAAAAGCATATTCTGCCACCGTGTTCGATCCATACACTGGCACATTAGCCACCACAATTCCATTTTTCTTACACTTGTCACAGTCTATATGATCCATCCCTGTCGACCGGGTTGCCACCATTTTTAAATTCGGCAATTTTTCTAAAGTTTTCTCGTCAAAAGTCGAATAAATAAACGGTGAAATAATATCGTATTTAGCTGCTAACTCTAAATTATCCTGGACCTCTTCTTTAAATATTCCTACTCCAAATGTATCTAATCTGCTAATTTCTCGTTCAATAATTTCTTTCTCCCAACTCTTCACTCCAAAAAATGCAATTCGCCAATTTTTCTTACCTTGTTCACTCTTAGTCATACAAACATTATGCCATAAAATATCAACCAATCCAAACAAAAAAATTTCCTTTTCCAAATCAATACCACCAAATTTAATTTTTACTGTTTTTCCATCATTGACACACTAATATCCAATGTGATTAACTGATTACAGTTAACCATTATTTTGATACAAGAGGAGCCACCAAATGGATATTCAAAATGAATCACAAGATAAACTTGTGAAACAATCATCCCCCAAAAAAATCAACGGCGTCTCTATCGACAACTTACCTGATCTTTTGACCGTTGCCGAAGTCGCCGATCTTCTTCGTGTCAGCAAACTCACCATCAAACGCTGGGGTAAACGGGGTAAACTTCCGGCTATCCGTATCAATGCTCGTGGTGATCGCCGCTACCGCAAAGAGGCTGTTCTCTGGCTGTTAGGAATTCAAGCCGAATAAGTTAAATCCTGCCCTACTTGCCCGCTTAAATCTAAATTCACTATCTAATATTCTCCGTGTCTTTCGGAATAATCAACATAATTATGATTTTCCCCAATACAAACTTTATCCAATTCTGATTCATCAAAAAAACTCAAATCAATTCTTTCGCTAACACTTCCTTTCTTTATTTCTTTTAACTCCTTCCCATCCACATTCACCACAAACTCACTTTCACAAGAATCTAATCCTTTATCGTAAGATTCTAATTTATATGGTATTTCAATACTCCCCATTTTATGGAAGCCCCTGTAAATCACTAAGATTAACGCGACTATATACATCATCAATTACCGTCTTACTACACTCAATTGGGTTAACCACCACCGGTTTTACTTCACCAAAAATACCCACATCTTCAGCCATTGCTCCAATTGCTAATTCAAACGCTTCACTTCCAAGTTCTGGCAATCTTGTCATTTTATAAAAACCTCCGACGAAAAATCAACCTCAATAACACCCTTATCAGGCTCCCGCACTATCAATTCTGAAATATCTATAAGATAACCATCATCACCAGTACCAACAGATTCACATTTATCTAAACCTTTACTACAGTCAGAGTTCGGTTCTCTTCTATTAATTTCTGCCGCAATACGACCCCAATTAGCAACACCATCTCCAATAGACGAAAATTCCTGCATACTCATCTAACCCAAATATATACCTTTCACACTTATTTTGTCAAATTACTTACAAACTCACTCTTCCCTTCGGTGTTCGTTTAATTAAACCTTTCTTCATCAAAAACGGTTCATAAACTTCGGTAATCGTTCCCACATCTTCCGACAAACTCGCCGCAATATTCTCTACTCCTACCGGTCCTCCACCATACTGTCTTTTGACCACATCTAAATACCGTCTATCTGCATCAGACAATCCCAAATTATCCACCCCTAACATTTTTAAGGAATCATTTACTTCTTTTAAAGTTATTAAGCCATCATTTTTTACCTGAGCATAATCTCTCACTCGGCGCAATAATCGATTAGCAATTCTTGGCGTCCCTCGTGATCTTTTCGAAATCGATTCGGCCGCCTCCGATTCAATTTTTACCCCCAACACTTCACTGGTTCGTTCCACAATTTCTTTCAAATCCCTATCTTCATAAAAATCTAATTGTTGCACATAACCAAACCTATCCCGCATTGGCCCAGAAATCAAACCAATTCGAGTTGTTGCTCCTACCAAGGTAAATTTTTGCAAATTAAGCCTGACTGTTTTTGCCGACGGTCCTTTACCCAACACAATATCCAAAGCAAAATCTTCCATCGCCGAA
>JAHBAQ020000042.1 GCA_018500045.2 Candidatus Shapirobacteria bacterium
ACGGAGTTAAGCGTGGGCAAGAAACAATAAAAGAATGTTTGGATTGGAGACGAAGTCGAAGAGAGGAAATGGATTTTTTGATGATCGTATAAGAATATTTTTTACCGGCGAGAATTATAGTCTCCATATTTAGGTATTTTAAAGCAAAAATGATATATTTATCTTATGAAGAGAATTTACGTGGGAGCGGACCATCGAGGATTTAAGTTGAAAAATGAAATAATTGAAACTTTACGAAGGAATGAATGGGTGGTGACTGATGTAAGTGAAAAATATGACCCTGATGATGATTACCCGGATGTAGCGGTAAGTTTGGGAGAAAAAATAGTGGCGGAAAAAACTTTAGGGGTGTTGATTTGTGGATCGGGAGCGGGTGTGTGTGCGGCAGTAAATAAGGTCGAAGGAGTACGAGGAGCAATGGCACTGAATGCCCGACAAGCGAGAAAAATGCGGGAAGATGATGATATAAATGTGTTGTGTTTGTCGGCTGATTTTGTAACTCCTGAAGAAAATAAAGAGATTGTAGATGAATTTTTGAAGGCAGTTTTTGTGACAGAAGAAAGATTTATTCGAAGAATTAATAAAATTAGAAAATATGAAACAACTTAGATCGGTAGAAATGGTGCCGGAAAATGTGAATGTAATTTTGAGAATGGATACTGATTTGCCTTTTGAAGGAGAAACTATTTTGGATGATAGTCGACTTAAAAAAACTATTCCGACAATAAGATATTTACTGGAAAAGAATTGCAAAATAATAATTTTAGGGCATAGAGGTAGACCTGAAGGAAAGGTAGCTTCTGAGTTATCATTAAAACCAGTTTATGTGGCTTTAATGGAGTTATTACAAGATGGCCAACAATTAATTGACAGTGTGTTTGTGGATGATATTAAAGATGAAAATAAAATTGGTCTGGCGGTAAAAAATAATCAGATAATTTTTGGAGAAAATTTAAGATTTTGGAGTGAAGAAGATGCAGGTGATACTTCCCTATTTGGAGTGATAAAAAGATACACCCAAGCTTTGGTAAATGATGCGTTTGCAGTGGCTCATCGGAAGAATGCATCGATAATTTTACATCGAGAAATGGAAACTTATTATGGATTTAGTTTTGCTGAAGAAGTAGAAAAAATTAGCCAGATTTTAGAAAAAGAAGAAAGACCAATGATAATAATTTTAGGAGGAGCAAAGGAAGATAAATTGAAATACATCGATGATTTATTAAAAATTGCTGATCATATATTAATTGGTGGTAAATTACCTAAGTTAGTTCAAAACCCCTCCCCCGCTTCGCGGGACCTCCCCTTGACAATGGAGGCAAAAATTGTGGTGGCAAAATTGAGGGAAGACGGATTGGATTTGAGCGAAGAAGATATCGTAAAATTTAGTGAAATAATAAGTAGTTCAAAAACTATAATTTGGTCCGGGGCTATGGGATTTTATGAACAAGAAAATAGTCGGATTGGGACTCAAAAAATAGCGCAAGCGGTGGCAGATTCTTTGGGTCAAAAAATAATTGCTGGAGGGGACACGAGTGCTTCAATTAAAGATTTAGGGTTAAAAAATAAAATTGATTTTATTTGCTCAGGCGGTGGTGTAATGTTAGAAATGCTTGTTAAAGGTGACTTGCCAGCGTGGAGTTAGAAGATTATTTAGTATAGAATTAATTTATGACGAAAGATAAAAAAGTAGTAATTGGGATTAATGGTTTTGGGAGAATTGGGAGCGTGGTATTGAGAGCTATATTGATGGAAAAATATGAGGTAGAAGTTGGAGCGATTAATACGACCGGACAATTTGATATAGAAACATTTGCTCTACAATTTAAATATGATTCAGTTTATGGGAGATTTCCGGCAAAAGTTGGTTTTTCTGAGCCGGAAAAAGCTGGTGAAATTGGCAGATTAAATATCGGCGAGAGATCAATTCCTTTTTTGGGGGAAATGGACCCGGCAAAAATAAAATGGAAAAATTATGATGTGGATGTAGTGTTGGAATGCACAGGTGCTTTTACGGATAATAAAGCTTTGGCTCACACTAAGGGTGGGGCAAAAAAAGTAGTAATTTCAGCACCAGCTAAGGATCCGAAGATTCCAGTTTATATTTTGGGGGTGAATGCAGATAAATATAAAGGTGAAGCATTAGTTTCTAATGGATCATGTACGACTAATTGCGTAGCGCCGATTGTAAAAATTATTGATGAAAAAATTGGTTTTCAGGAAGGGACATTGACGACGATTCACGCTTATACAACTAACCAAAATATTGTTGACGGAAATGGCAAGGATCCGCGACGAGCCAGGGCAGCGGCAATTAATATTGTGCCGACCTCAACCGGAGCGGCTGAGGCAGTGATTGCGGCGTATCCGGAAGCAAAGGGAAGATTTGGCGGAACAGCAATTAGAGTACCAGTAATTTGTGGGAGTTATTCTGATCTAACTTTTAAATTAGTAAGGAAAACAACAGTCGAAGAGATTAATTCAATTTTGACTGAAGCTAGTATGACACCAGAGTTAGTGAGTAGATTAAAAATTTCTTATGAGCCGTTGGTTTCTTCGGATATTTTGGGGAACAGTGCGTCTTGTGTCATCGATACAATGATGACTAAAGTAATTTCGGATGATATGGTAACTATTGGAGCGTGGTACGATAATGAGTACGGCTATAGTTGCCGACTAATTGAAAATGCAATTTTGATATGCAAGTAATTCCAACAATTTTAGAAAAAAGTTTTGCTGAAGCTGAGGTAAAAGTTTTGGCGGTTAAAGATTTGGTAAAACGAATTCAGGTTGATGTAATCGACGGAGCTTTTAGTTTTGGAAAAACTTTTGAACTAGAGTTAATTAATAGGATTGAAAATGTGGATAATGTTTTATGGGAGACACACTTGATGGTGAAAGAACCGATAAATTGGATAGAGAAATCAATTCATATAAACGCGACTCGGATTATTGGACAAGTAGAAATGATGAGTAATCGAGAAGAATTTATTAATAAAGTAAAAAATGCGGGCTTGGAGGCAGGTTTGGCTTTTGATATAGAAACTGAAATTGAGGAGATACCTGAAGAAACTGATGTAGTTTTACTACTGGGGCGAAAGTCTGGGTTTGGAAGTTATCCAATGGAAGATAAAGTATATAAAAAAGTTGAACAATTAGTTGAACTACAAAAAAAAAAGGGGTTGGATTTTTTAATAGGAGTTGATGGCGGAATAAACGAGAATAATATTAAAAAATTAGAAGATATGGGAGTAGGTGTTGCATATTGCGGTGGAGCAGTCTTTAATGGTAAGGTAGAAGATAACTTAAAAAGATTAAATTATGCTAGCTAAAACTAATAAAATCATAAAACGAGTGGCGATATTTGGTGATGCCGATGCAAAAAAAACGGACCAACATTTTATTGATGCTTTTAACACAGCAAAATTGTTGGCAGAAAATGGTTACATTGTGGTGAATGGGGGTGGTCCAGGAGTAATGTTAGCAGCCACATTAGGAGCTAAGGCTGGTGGTGGTCGAGTGGAAACAGTAATCATTGATCCAAAAAGAAAAATGAAAAATTATGAAGGATTTAATGCAGAAAACCATGTGTTGACTGACAAAGAATATAAGACTAAAAACTATCCTGATAGATTAAATAAATTGATTGAAGTGGGTGATGCTTTTGTTGTTTTTAATGGTGGCGTAGGAACGTTGTCTGAAGTTGGTTTAACCTGGCAAATGGCAAAATTTGAATACGGAGACCACGAACCGTTGATTTTTTTTGGGGAAGAGTTGGCTGAGTTAGTATTAGGTTTGATTGAAAAATTGAAATATGATCCGGTAGAAAAGAAACTTTACCAAACAGTTTATACTCCAGAAGAGGTGTTGGAGACAATCAAAAACCGAAAAGGCAAAACGGAAAACAAAGATACCGGGTTGATGGGAAAGTTAATGAAATGGTTTAATTAATCACTTCCGGCCGAGAGTTGTATTTAATTTTCAAAGGAATGGTTTGTTGATTAATAATCTCATTTTTGGTTAGTTTAAGGTTAATTATTTGAGAAGTCGAAGTTTCAGTGGACCAATTTTGATCAAAAATAAAATTGCCTAAAGAATAAAAAATAGGCTTGTTTTGGTAAATTTCTGAAGGTTGTAAAACATGAGGGTGGTGACCATGAATAATATCAGCCCCAACATCAATCATTTGATGGGCTAATTTTATTCGCCAACTTTCAGCTTGAGGAAGATATTCATTACCCCAATGAATAGAAACGATTAACCAGTCAACTTGAGAATTGTATTTTGAAATAAGGTTAAGAATTTTTTGATGGTTAATTTGGGGATTAGAAATCAAATCAAAACCTAAAATACCAAATTTAATGCCATTTATTTCCGTTTGATAAAATTCAGAACTGGAGTCGTGAGAATAAACATAACCGGTGTCTTGACCAGAAAGAAATTTTTTGGTTTGTTCAAAACCGTTTTGTCCATAGTTAAATATATGATTATTGGCTAAATTAAGGATAAATTTATTTTGTTTTAATTGAGGTAAAAATCTTGAGTCACCACAAAAGGTAAAAGTACCAGTTTTACCTTCAGGACAATCATTAACGATGGGGCTTTCTAAGTTAGCTAAGTTAAAGTCATTTTGCTGAAGAATTGATGAAACTCCGGAAAAACTCCAAGAAAAATCATTTTTTTGTCTGGCGGTAGAAGTAATAAAACGACCTAAACCAAGATCACCAACCAATCCTAAGGAAACTGGAGGAATAATAGTGGGGATTTTAGTGGGTATTATTTGGGAAATTATTTTGGGTAAAGAAACTGAAGAAGTCGGAGATAAAATCGGTGAAGATTTAACTGTTTTAAGATAGAAAAAAACAGAGAAGAAAATGATGACGATAAAAATTAATATTTTTTTCATTGAAGTTAATTAATTATAGACCGATAAGTTTTTGGTAAACTAGAGACACATGCAGAAGTGGGGATTGTTTTTGATAATTTTGATTTCAGGCCTGTTTTTGGGCGGGTGTTCTCTGTCGAATAAAAAATCAGCGATTGAAATTAATAGTTATCCGGTGGCTAAGGTATTTATTGATGGTAAGGAAATGGGATTGACGCCTTATAGGAATAGGTCATTAAGTCCTGGAGAAATTGAAGTGAGGCTTGAAGCTAACGGAAAAAATTGGACAAAAAAAATAAAATTACAAAATAATATTAGCACGGTAGTTGACTGGGAGTTTGGTGAAACCAATGAAACTTCTGGAGGTTACGTACTTTATTTGGAAAAAACTGGTGACAAGAAGAATGCCGGGCTGATGGTAAATACCATACCGAATAAGTCAACTGTAACAGTTGATAACGAAGTTAAGGGCTTGTCCCCGATTAGAATAGTCAATATTGGTGAAGGAGACAGACATTTGGCGTTGAGTTTTCCGGGGCATAAAACTTTGGATGTGTTTATGAAATCATTAAGGGAATACCAGTTGGTGGTTGATGCGATTTTGGTTGAAGATAAGGTTGAGGTAACTCCAGAGGAAATTAAACAAGAAAATCCTGATTTAGTGTCAGCTCCAGTGACAGTAAAAGTTAAAATTAAAGAAACTGAAACCGGGTGGTTAAGAGTAAGAGAGTCGAGTTCTTCGGCAGCAAAGGAAATTGCAAAAGTTAATCCGGGAGCAACATATTCGATGTTAGAAGAAAGCCGTGATTGGTTTAAAATTGATTTGGGTGGTGGGCAAAGTGGTTGGATTTCGACTACCTATGGCGAGAAAAGTGAATAAGAACTGTAAAAAAGATTAAAGCAAAAGCAATAAAGACATAGAGTTTTTGAGAGCTGTCGAGAAATAGAGAGATTATTCCCAATATAAGGCTAAAAGACCAATAGAGTAAAGCGATGGATCGACGACTCCAACCGCTTTTAAGTAATTGGTGATGAAAATGTTGACCGTCACCAAGGTAAATTGGTTTGTGATTAATCAGGCGACGAATAATGGCATAAATAGCATCGATCATAGGAATAGCTAAAAGGAAGATAAGGGTGGCAACCTTGGCTCCGGAAAGAATGGAGAGAACAGCTAAAAAAAATCCGGCTAAACTTTTGCCACTATAACCAGGCATAACAGTTTGAGGGAAAAAATTAAAAGGGAGAAATCCAAGATAAGCACCGCAAACGGCTCCGGAAAGAATAATGACTGACCATTGAGTGATATCAGAGGAATATTTGAATCCTAAAATACCGATAAAAAAAGCAGCGATAGCGGTGAATCCGGGGAGTTGACCATCAACTCCAGTAGCCCAACCAACAATATTCATACACCAAACTATCCAGATAACCGCTAAAAGATCGGACAAAACCCAAATACTATGGTTGCCAAAAAAATCAAAATTAATTTTTAAAAAAGACAGATCAATAACGCCAGATCCGAGAGGATTAGAAAGATAAGCAATACCGATACCGGAGCCGACGATAATCAAAGCGACAAAAATATTACTACAAAGCCTAAGAATAGGACTAATATCTTTTAAATCATCCCAAATACCAATAATTAAAACAACTAAACCGGAAAGAAGAATACCAACAAGATGTTTGTCTAAAGGTAAGAATAAAAGACAAGAGATTAGTATGGCGAAAAAGATTGGAATTCCCCCACCCCGGGGAACACTAGAAATAGCGGTGGCATTGTGAGTTTTTTGATTTTTTTCGACCGGGTTTTCAATCCAATTATGTTTGATAAAAAAATTTCTGACTAAAGGAGTGGTGATTATTGAAAGAATGAATGAAATCAAAATAACCCAAAAAAAATTTTCCATAAATTAGGAAATTAAAAATATGATTTTAAATAGGGTTATGGTAATTAAAAATGAGACTAATAAAGAGGTGGTAACAGAAAGACGAGACAAGAGTGGTAGGTTTTTAAAAAAGCTGACCGAAAAAAGACTATCAATAAATAAAATGACGATAGAAATAGTAGGTAACATAAACAAAGAGGAGTTGTTGGCAAGTTGGGAGTCCCCCCAAGGAAGAGAATAGTAAAGTGGTACTTGGGGAGGAAGCAAAGTAAATTTCCAGGATAAAATACCAATCTGAAGACAAATTAAGAATAAGTTCCATCTAAAAACGCGTCCATTAATTTTTTCTTGCCAAAAATGACCTAGATTAGCTAATGGTTGAATGACAGAATTTAAAAAAGGCATATTATCTTTTTTGAAAAACTAAAACTGATGAGTCGAAAACTTGGTTTAGAGAATAATAATTCTGAAGAAGATTATCTAATTGTTCAAAAGGACGATTAGTCATAGGATAGTAAACAACAAATTTGGGCAAATTGGCTTTGAAACTATCAATGGTTTCTTTATAACCATTAAAATCGATAATATGGTAAGCAACTGTATAACGACCAACAGGTAGTCGGTCTGACATAGCATAAACATATGGTTCGTCACCCCAAACAAAAATACGATCTTCCGGGTTGGTGTTTTCTTTGATAAGATGAGAAATTTTTTCATTAGTTTCAACCCGAGGGCCAAATGATTTGAGATAAGAAGTATTATCTTTGGATAAATAAAAATTAAGATAATATTTAATATTTGGATAAAAATAAAAATTATATTTTTTGATAATAAAAATAACAAAGAATAAACTTAGAATAATTAAGCCTATATTGGCAATTTTGTTTCTGGTAAAGAGAAAAGAAATTAATAAGATTAATGGTGGAACCATCTGAATTAGATAATGAGGATAAGGGCGAGTGGAAAGTAAAACACCAAAAATAGTAGCGGTTAGCCAAAAGGAAACAAAAGTAATTTGAGGAGAAATAATCTTTTTAGATTTAAGAAAGAACAAAATTAACCAAGATAGAAGAAGAATAATTAAACGATTGACTAAGCCTCCGCTACTAGCTGAGGCTGTTTGAGTACCGGTAGCCCAAGATGAGAGATAAGAAAAATTCTGAAGAAGAGCGGAACTTAAAAAAGGGATTAAGGCGTGAAGATAATAAAAATAAAAAAGATATATTAGGGTGGGAATTAAAAATCCAATACCAAGCAAAAAGGCCCGAAAAAATAAGGTCCAAAATTTTTGTTTGAGGTTATCAAAATCTTGAATAAATATCCAAATAACTAAGAAAAATATCTCAATAAAAACGGGAATTTTAATAGTAAAAGCCAAGCCCAACAATATACCGGAGATTAAGTAATGAAAATTCTTTTTGGCATTGAGAAAAAATAAAAACCCGACAATGGTAGGTAAAATCATAAAAATTTCAGCATTAGCAATATTTCCTTCAATAAAAGGAATGGAAGTTAAAATGACAAGAATAAAAGTGGAAATTTTGGCGACTTTAGGTTTAAAAAAATGAAGACAGAGTTTGTAGAAATAAATAATAGTAGGAATCATGACGAGGCTAAGTAAAAGACGGAAGCCAAAAACAGTCTGACCAAGGGCGGCTAAATAGTATAAAGTTGGTGGCTTGTTATCGTGAATTTGTTGATAAAGAATCAGACCTTTTCTGATTCCTTGACCTAAAGTTAGATAAATACCTTCATCGCCATACCAATAAGGTTCAAAAAGAGAAGGAAGGCGAAGCAAAAAGAAAAATAAAAAAGTGATAATCCAAAATTTATTTTTGGATAGAAAATTAATCATTTAGTTAATGATAACCTAATTATTGGGTTTTTTGTTGGTAGTTTTATAGTCCAATTTTTTACCTAAAAGGAGTTTTGTGTGAGACTGGAGTCCAGGCAGAACTGACATAGTTAAGGTGGCAATGGGCATAAATGGCCATTGGAGAATGTTTTTGAGTATATTGAAAAAGCCTTTTTTTTGACGAGCTGGACGAAGTTTCCAATCGAGGATAATAAGAGTAGTAAGAGGGATAAGGCAAATAGTAAGGATAATATTAGAAATTCGAGGAAGATTAAATCCAAAAGTTGTCTGGAAAAATTTGGGATTAAGCATAACCGGCAAAGATGTTCCTAACGTTAGAATGAACCAATTACTTGACCAAATAAAATGAGTTTGAATAAGCTTAAAGATACGAAGAGCCCTGGTGGTGAAAGGAATTTCTTTGTGCTGACGTGACTGTTCAATGGCATAAGGGATATCGATAGCCCCCCAGGCATGACGGACACATTGACTATAACGATTTTTAAGAGCGGAAAAATAATTTTTACCATCCGGGGCGTCTACAACAGTAGGTAAGAAAATTGGTTCGACTAAAGCTTTACCACCGGTGGCAAAAAAGGCCTGTAAGAAAATATGCCAATCTTCTGGAATCATATCTGGATCCCAGTAACCACTTTGATCAATGAGTCGAAAAGATGATGAGTAGCAAGAATAATTAAAGAATAAGCCATCGGGTTCTTGAATGTTGGCAATATGAATAACGTTACCTAAAATACCGGTAATACGAATAAGAGACGGCACTTGGTTAATGTTATTATGCCAAAAAATCGGTGACTGCCAAAAACGTTGATAACGGGATGGACTGGAGGCAAATTTATAGGTTAAAGCAGCAAAATATTTAGGATTAAAAATAGTATCAACATCGCAACTAGTAAGAGTTAAGTGATCAATATCGAACTTGCCGGTGTCAATAAAATGTTTTTTAAAATATTGGGCGGCAAAACGTTCATTACTGTGTTTTCCGGCGGTTTCCCCGGGGATATTTGGTGGATGCTCAGTAAAAATTAAATCACCAAAAACACCTTGGTATTTTTTAGAAAAATAATCGATAGTGTTTTGATTGTTTTCTTGACCAGCACGTTCTTCTTGACCAAGAACAATGTGAATTTTTTTAAGACTGATTTCTTTTTGGGCGGCAAGACTACCCATAGCCATTTCGATAACTTCAATAGGTTCCTTGTAAGAAGAGATAACAATAACATGATGAATTTGATTGTATTTTAGCCAGAAGGAACGGAAGTTTTCTTGAAAATAGTCTTGCCAATTAATTTTTTCTGATTTTTGAATCTTGAAATAGCCAATGACGGCAAAAATAGCCGATTTGAAGGATTGATAAAGCCAATAAAGAAGAAAAGCAATGACGAAGTAAGCTACAGCTTTGGGAATAAAAATAGCCCCCCAAATAGGGAATAAAATTGTCATCCAAGCAAAGAAACCAGGAATCATTTCCCAAAGACGATAGTTTTTAGAATTTTTATCAACCATTTTACTAACCTTTATTATACCAACTAAGAACCTGTTTGAGATAGAATAGGCTAATGGAGTTGGAAACGGCAATTAAAAATACAATTGAATATGCAAAAAAATTCAAAAGTTGGGTAAACAGAAAAGAAATTGCCGAAAGATTAGTATCACCAAAAGAATTTTCAGAAGAAGAGATTAATGGCTTATTAAAGCGATTCATTAATAAAAATAAAAAAAATAAATATTTTAATGAGAAATTTTACAAAGCAGCCGGATTAGCAAAAACGATAGAAACAAATTTTGGAGATATTTTATTCTTGGGATTGTCTGGGTCAGTGGCGTCGGGTCATCCTAAAAAAAGTGACGATATAGATTTTTTAATTGTTACTAAAGGGAATAGACTCTGGAAAACCAGACTTGGTTTGCGTTGGTGGATGTTTAAAAACCGAATCCCCCACAGAAAATATAGAGGAAAAGAAAAAAAAGATGAATTTTGTTTTAATTTGTGGCTAGACGAAAATCATTTATGGTTACCAACTGATAAACAAAATCTAAAAAATTCGGTAGATTTGGTTTTATTGAAACCATTAATTAACAAAAATCAAACCTATGAAAAATTTTTTTTGGTTAACAATTGGGCAAAGAAATGGGTGGCTACACCTTATTTTAATAAGGTCAAAGATGTTAGATATAAGATCTTAGATAAAAAAATAAAACAAAATAATTTTGATAAAGTAATAAACTGTTTGTATTTTTGGCCACAATATTGGTATATGAAAAGAAAGATAAGTAAAGAAACAGTTGGTTTATATCAGGCATTTTTCCATCGGCAAATGGTAAAATGAGGGATGAAGTTGTGGATGAAAGTATTAATGTTGGTGGCGGCGTTTGGAATACTTTATGTTTCTTTTGCTAGAGCAGGACTGGATGAAGTGACTAATGACGAAAAATATGACAGATTACGGAAAATTTTAATTTCTTACCAAAAAGTCAATCAAGGGAACAGCTTTTGTTACCGTTTACCGGAAAGTAGAACTTTACCAAACAATCCTCTGTATTTCTTTAAAAAGGTAAGAGATGATTTTTGGGTTAAATTTAGTAAAAACCCAATAGATGAAACCAGAATTATCATTCTGGTGGCTGACAAGAAAGTTTATGAGTCGATATTAATGTATGAAGATAAAACGATTAAAGCTGATTTCTGGCAAGAGAATATGAAGGAAGCTGAGGAAAAAATCAGATTGTCGCGAGAGGTGGTTAATCAGCTGCCAAAAAGTGATTTAGAGGTGGAACAATTAATTAAAAAAGTAAATGAAGCAGAAGATTTTTTTAATTACACCCTAGACCAAATGAAATTAGGTAATAAAATAGTAAGGTGCCATGAGTAAAAAAGGAAAGAAGAATAAAAAATTTTGGTGGATTGCGGGTTTAATTTTGTTGTTGGTGATAATTTTGGTGATATTTTTTATTTCGTTTAATGTACCTAATCCAAAAAAATTATCGAGTGGTGATTATCCGCAGTCGTCTCAAATTTTTGATAGAAACGGAAAGTTACTTTATGAAATCTATGCCGACAAGAGACGAGTTCCGGTAATTTTGTCTGAAGTACCGGATAATTTAAAAAAGGCAACTTTAGCAATTGAGGATGCTAATTTTTATAAGCACGGCGGTTTTGATGTTAGGGGTTTACTTCGGGGGCTTTACCGAACCTTGATCGAGAAACGACTTCAAGGTGGTTCAACTTTAACCCAACAATTAGTAAAAAATGCTTTATTAACACCAGAAAGGACGGTTTCGAGAAAAATTAAAGAAGCAATTTTAACTATAGCTAGTGAAGTGATGTATTCCAAAGATGAAATTTTAGAAATGTATTTTAATCAAACACCATATGGAGGGACTTTGTGGGGAGTTCAGGCGGCAGCAAAAGGAATTTTTAATAAAGATGTAAAAGATTTGGATTTAGCTGAATCAGCTCTGATTGCTGGGTTACCAGCATCACCGACCAGATACTCCCCTTTTTCATATCCGGAAGCAGCCAAGAAAAGACAAATAATGGTATTGGAGAGAATGTTGGAGTTAAAATTAATTAATCAGGAAGACTACGACAAAGCTAAAGAGGAACAACTGAATTATTATGTGAGCAAAACCGGAATTGAGGCACCCCATTTTGTGTTTTATGTAAAAGAATTATTGGCGGAAAAATATGGAATTCAAAAATTGACCGAAGGCGGATTAAAAATAACAACCAGTTTAGATCTGAATATTCAAAAAATGGCCGAAGCAACGGTTTCAGCGGAAATAATTAAATTGGAAAAATATAAAGTGAGCAATGGAGCAGCGATGATAACTGATCCAAAAACTGGTCAAGTATTGTCGATGGTGGGGTCAATTGATTATTTTTCCAATAAAATTGATGGTAAATACAACGTAACAACAGCTTTAAGACAACCAGGATCGTCTATTAAACCATTAAATTATGCCGTGGGAATTGAAACAGGAAAAATAACAGCAGCGACAGTGATGGATGATAATCCAACATGTTTTGGACAGGTTAACCAAAAGAATTATTGTCCAACAAATTATGGAGGGGCTTATCATGGATTGCAAAATATTAGGACATCATTGTCTAATTCTTTTAATATTGCCGCCGTTAAGGTTTTAAAATTAAACGGGTTGGAAACATTTGTAGCCTCAGCCTCAGCGATGGGATTGAATACTTTTAAAAACGCTTCGGATTATGGTTTATCTTTGACTTTGGGTGGAGGTGAGGTGACAATGGCAGATATGACGGTAGCTTATGGAGTGCTGGCTAATATGGGGATAAAACAAGATTTAAACCCGATTTTAAAAGTGGAAGATAAAGACGGAAAAATATTGGAAGAATATAAATATGAAGCTGGTCTGAGAGTGATGTCTCGGGAAACTGGTTTTATTATCCAACAAATATTGTCGGATGACGGGGCTCGGAGTATGGTTTTTGGTCGAGGTTCGAAATTAAATATTAAAGGACATCCAGAAGTAGCAGTAAAAACCGGAACAACCAATGATATGCGGGATAACTGGACGATGGGATATACCCAGGATTATGTGGTAGCAACTTGGGTGGGGAATAATGATAATTCAAAAATGGGTGGGTTGGTGTCAGGAACAACTGGAGCAGCTCCGATTTGGAATAGTATTATGACTGAGTTATTGAGAGATACGGAAATTAAAGAACCGACGAGACCGGCAGGGATAGTAGGGATGAATGTATGTAACTTGACCGGAATGGCAATACCTGAGAGTGGTTGCGAATCACACTATGAATATTTTAAAAAAGAATTTTTGCCAGCAAAACAAACGATGGTGAGACAAAATGTATTAATCAATAAAGATACTGGAAGAATTACAGTTGAAGGAGAAGTGGCTCCAAATGCAGAATGGCAAGAACATTCAATAATTAACGATGGAGTGGGGGCGACTATTTGTCTGGATTGTCCGGTGGGTATTGGTGATACAAGTATTAAACCAGCAACAATCATAAAATAATGATCGGACTAGAAAAATTAATCAGTTTTTTGATACTCATAGGTCGACCATTAGTGAAGTTAATAGAAATAATTTTTGGAATTTTAAAAAAAATTAAGCTTCCTAAAAGACAGAAAAAACAAAAAGAGAAAAGGATTAGAAAGAAAGAAAAAACAAGAGTTAAATGGGGAAACTATTGGCTTTTAATCCTATTATTAGGACTAATTAGTGGTGGTTATCTTTTTTATGACAAAATTTGGAAAGAATTACCTGATGTAAATCTGATTTATAATCCACCAAAAATGTCAACAGTAATAACTGATAAAAATGGTGAAATTCTTTATAAGTTTTATCAAGACGAAAATAGAACTTGGGTACCACTAGATAAAATTCCGGAAGATTTAAAAGAAGCGACGATAGCTATTGAAGATAAAGATTTTTATGGACATTATGGCCTGTCGGTAAAAGGTGTGATTAAGGCCTTGATTTATAATTTTAAAAAAGATGGTGAAGATAAACCCAGAGGTGGATCGACAATTACCCAACAGTTGGTAAAAAATGTATTTTTAAGTGATGAAAAAACATTGAGTCGAAAAATGAAAGAGGCAATATTGACTTTGATGGTGGAGAAAAAATTGTCGAAAAATGAAATTTTAGAAAGATATTTAAATCAAGTATCTTATGGCGGTGAGGCTTATGGAGTAGCTGAAGCGTCGTGGAAGTATTTTGGTAAACAAGTGAGTGAATTAAATACGATCGAGGCGGCATACTTAGCTGGTTTACCGGCAGCACCAAGTTCTTACTCCCCTTACGGGAATAATCCAAATTTGGGATTGTTGAGAGCTAAGCATGTAATTGAAGAAATGGTATCTAATGGTTATTTGAATAGCGCTGAAGCAGAAAGATGGTTGGGACAAAAAATAAACATTAAAACCAATAATAAAGAAATTAAAGCACCCCATTTTGTGTTTATGGTGAAACAATGGTTGGAAGAAAAATATGGTTACACTAATTTAGAAAAACAAGGATTAACCATAAAAACAACTTTGGATTTAAAAATCCAAAAAGAGGCCCAGAAAATAGTAACTGAAGAAGTAAAGAGTATAAATAAATTGAATATAGGTAATGGGGCAGCATTAATTTTAGACGTAAGAAATGGTGATATTTTAGCGATGGTGGGTTCGAAAGATTATCACGCGACAGATATTGATGGAAAATTTAATGTAACGACTGGATTAAGACAACCTGGGTCGTCAATAAAACCAATAAATTACTTACTGGCTTTAGAAAAAGGCTATAGTTTGGCATCAACAATTGACGATAGTCCGATTACGTACCAAATTAAAGGACAAAAACCATATGCACCACAAAATTATAATGGTAAATATATGGGCCGGGTAACTTTAAGAACAGCCCTGGCATCTTCATTAAATATTCCGTCGGTAAAATTACTAGAAAAAAATGGAGTGAATAATATGATTGATTTAGCTGAAAAAATGGGAATAAATACTTGGAAGGAAAGAAATCGGTTTGGACTGTCGTTAGCACTCGGAGCAGGTGAAGTAAAAATGACGGAATTGGCTCAGGCTTATAGTATTTTTGCTAATTTGGGTAGTAAGGTAGAAATAAATCCAATTTTGGAAATTAAAAATTATTTAGGAGAAATAATTTATAAAAAAGAAATTGAAAAAGAAAAAGTAGTAGAAGCGGAATATGCCTACATGATTAATGATGCTTTGAGTGACAACCAGGCTAGATCGCCTATTTTTGGACCAAATTCAAAATTAGTGATAAAAGGTAAAACAGTGGCAGTAAAAACCGGAACAACGAATAGTTTAAAAGATAATTGGTGCATCGGTTGGACACCAAGTTATCTGGTGGCAACTTGGGTAGGTAATAATGATAGCCGACCAATGAGTTGGGTAGCCTCTGGAGTAACTGGAGCTACACCAATATGGAATAAAATTACAACAGAATTATTAAAAAATAAGGATAATGAAACCTGGCAGAAACCAGATAGTTTGGTTAAGAAAAATATTTGTGGCAGAGACGAGTGGTTGGTTGAGGGAAGTGAAATAAAAATTGATTGCTTAAAAGTAACTCCAACTGTTACTCTGAACTAAGTCGGGAAACTGAGTACCAATAAAGTTGATCGACAAGTTGGGAAAGATTAGGTTTAACGGATTCAATATCGGAAATATTGGGAATAATTATATTTATTAAAAGCTGAGAACTGGGTAAACTGATTAGATTTTGATAAGAAATGCCGTTACTACTGGTCAATTTTTCTTGGAACAAAAGACCTTGGGGTAAGTTTAGATTGATAAGACTTTGATCGGTTTTTTTGATGGAAGTAAATTGGTCTGGATTGAACTGAAATGAAGATTGGTCAAAATTAGAAATAAAACTAGGCTGATTGGGTTTATTAATAAAAATACTGATAACCGACCAGTTCTTATTTTTAAGAAAATCTTGGATTTCAGAATCTGATGAAGTATTTTTTGGGGAAGAAGTTTTATTTAAATTTATTTTAGGTAGTTGAAAACTAAATGCTGGATGAAAAGAGAAATCTTTGGGTGAATTTAAAAAGTTTTTGATATGGCGAAAACTCCAAAAAACAAAACTTAAACCAACGGTAAGACAGAGAGAAAGTAAAACTAAACGTCGCTTGGTTTTGAGACGCTTGGCGGCAACAACTTCTTCCGATTCTTGGGTAATTTCAGCATCACCTAAAAGATTTTTATTAATTTTTTTGGTTTTTTCTGGCTTAGGAAGCATAGTTATTTAATTTGTTTTAAGTTTAGCAGGCCGGTTTTGGCACCAAGATAAGAAACGACTGAAGCAGAATTTTTGATACCCCAAAATAGAGCGTCTTGAGGCGATTTTTTATAAATTAAGGCACCGATAAAAGCAGAACCAAAAGAATCACCAGCACCAGTTTCATCAATTGGTTTAGTATTAATAATTGGAGAATAAAATTGACGAGAATCAGTAAAAATATAAGCACCATCACGGCCATTAGTAATAGCAACTAGAGGAAGTTTTTGTTGATGAATTAAACTAAAAAATTTATCATCATCAAATTTGGCGTCAAAAAATATTTCTGATTCTTCTTTGTTTAAAAGTAAAACATTGACCAATTTGGAGATACTAGTAATTCGGCGACGAGAGGCCAGTTCTCTCGACCCGGGATTTAGACAAATTTTAATGTTATTTTCTTTGGCAAAACCAATAATTTTTTCTAACAGATGTAAATTACCTTCGAGCGAGGTAATATAAAACCATTGGGTTTTTTTTATTTTAGACCAAGGAATATGGCGTGATTCAAGACGAGTGGCTCCCCGATTAGTTAAGATGGAACGACGGCCATCTTGATTAATCAAGATAACAGAAAAATCAGTGGTGGCAGATTTTTGAAGAAAAATAAACTGATCATCAACTTTATTTTTCTTAAGATCGTCGTAAATAAATTGATTAAGATAGCTTTGACCGATAAGAGAAATACAACCAGATTTAAGGCCTAAACGGGAAAAAGAAACAGCTGAATTAGTGGCTCCCCCACCACTACAAATAAGGCTGTGGTTAATTTCATTTTTTGATGAGGGCTTTAGACCGACGATATTGGGAGTACTGATTAAATCTTTGGATTTAATAAAAATATCAATAGTGGCGGCACCAATAGAAATTACGTCAAACATAGAAATTTATCTTTAATAACTTGCTTGAGATCATTAATAATGAAACCAAAAAGGTCATAAATCTTTTCACTTTTATTTTGAGGTAAATATTGGTTAAGAGATTTTAAAAAGCAAAGGCGAAGATCAGTATTGATATTCATTTTGACGATGCCATATTGAAGCGAAGATTTAACATCGGAAACGGGAATACCAGAACCACCGTGGAGAGTAAAAAATTGATTAGGTAAGACAGAATTAATTTGTTGGAGTAGATTTAAATCAATTTTTTCGGGTAATTCTTGATTGACGCCGTGAAGGTTACCAATAGAAATAGCCAAGAGATCGGCTTTTGTTTGAGTAATAAATTCGACCGCCTGATCAGGGTGAGTAAAACTATCGGGAGAAACCTGTTGACCAACTAAATTAATGTGATTAAATTCAGCTTCAATTAAACAATTAGGAATTTGCGATTTTATTTTAGAAATAAATTGAGCGGTTTGGGTAAGATTGGTTTGATAATCGAGTTTAGAACCGTCAAAATGGACCATATCAAAGCCGAGTTGGAGAAGGTTAGAAAGGCGAGTAGTATCGCTCCCGTGATCCATATTTAAATAAATTGGCAGACCTTCGAGACGAGCTTTTTTGACCAATAAAAATAATTTTTCAGCCTGAATAAATTTATCTTCACCTGGGGAAAGTTGAACAAGACAAGGTTTATTAATTTCTTTGACAACTGATTCGACGGCCTGAAAAATTTCAAAAGAATCAATGTTGAAGGCTGGGATAGCAGTATGATTAGTTTTTGATTCTTGTAAGACTTGATTTAATGATTTCATTTTAATTTTTTGGCAGCAGCAATTAAATTTTTAACTCCCAAACCATAGTGGTCATACAATTCTAAATAATTTTTGGCTGATTGGCCAAATTGATTATTTACGCTTAAGTGAATAAATTTGGGACGAAGTTTAGAATTAAGAATTTGAGTGGCAACAATGGAACCAAGTCCCCCATTTTGTTGATGATCTTCCAGACAAATTAGCCGACCAGTTTTTTTGAGACTTTTAGTAATGGTATTAAAGTCTAGTGGTTTAATAGAAGAACAATTAATAATTTCTAGGGAAATATTGGGTTTAGAAAGGGACAATTGCTCTTGAGCGAGTAAAGCCTGATGAAGAATTGGACCGTAGCCAATAATTGTAATATCTTTACCTTTTTTGATAATTTGAGATTTGCCAATAGTAAAGGTGTTTTTGAAATTATTAATAATTGGAGTGTCAGGACGAACTAAGCGAAGGTAGGCCGGGCGACGACTACGACTAAGAACAGTAGTAATTTTTTGAGTTTCGTAAGCGTCAACGGGAGCAAAAACTTCCATATTGGGTAAAGCCGACATCAGAGCGACATCTTCGAGAATTTGATGAGTGGCACCAAGGTCAGCTGTCATCAGACCAGCGTGAGAACCGACGATTTTGACATTTAAGTTGTTATAACAAATTGATTGGCGAATAACGGCCCAATTTATGGCCGGCGAAAAACAAGCAAAGGAACAAAGGAAAACGGTTTTGCCCGTTTTGGCTAGACCAGCGGCGACAGCGGCAGCGTTATTCTCAGCAATACCGCATTCAATAAAACGATGAGGGAATTTTTTGGCAAAATCATTTAAATGTAAAGATGATTTTAAATCCATACTAACGACGTAAATATTTGAGTTAGTTTGAGCTAGCTTAAAAAGTGTTTCACCAAAAGCCTTACGGATAGATTGGTTATCGGTTGAGTTCATCTTTGGCTTGAAGATAAGACTTTTGGTCTAAATTTTTAATATCGTGATATTTATAATTATTTTCCATAAAAGAAATTCCCTTACCTAAGATAGTTTTGGCAATAATACAAATTGGATAATCAATATTTTTTCGAGATTGTTTTAATATTTTGACTAATTGATTAATGTCGTGACCATCAACAGTAAAGACTGTCCAACCGAATTGAATATATTTAGCGGCCAAATTTTTGAGAGGCATAATATCATCGGTGGATCCGTCGATTTGAAAACTATTACAATCGACGATATTAATTAAGTTACCAAGTTTGTATTTGTTGGCAAACATAGCGGCCTCCCAAACTTGACCTTCTTGGTGTTCTCCATCACTAGTTAAACAAATAGTAGTGTGTTTAGGGTCGCCGAGAGCCAGACCAGTAGCAAAGGACAAACCTTGACCGAGTGATCCAGAAGAATATTCAACACCAGGAACTCCGGCGTAAATATGACCTTGAAGAATTGAATTAAAAGAAGTGTAAGTAGAAAATTTGCTTTTTGGAAAATAATTTTTGGAAGCCAAAACGGTGTAAAGGCCACAAGCCAAATGACCGGCAGATAAAACAAAATGATCCTTGGTAAAATCAAAAATATCGGAATGATAAACAGAAATTAGAACATCAAGAGAAGAGAGTGAACCACCAATGTGACCACTTCCAGACTGATAAATCATATCGAGTAAATCAAGACGAAGGTCTTTTTTGAGATAGTCTAAAGGTGAACCAAATTGGAACATTAATTAAGTATAACCCAAAACCTTTCCCTAAATCCTTCTACCCTCTCCGGGGTATCTACGAACCTTGACAGGGCAGGGAATAAAAATAATGGAAATTTTGATTAGGTTATAATATCTAAGATGGAAGATTGTTATAAAAAGTACGGTTTGGGGTTGAGAAAATATGTCAGCCAAAAAATTGATGATGACGGTGTGGTAGAAGAATTAGTAAATGACGTAATGTTAGCGGCGATAAATTCGGGAGAAAGTTTTGAAGGTAGATGTAGTGAGTTTAGTTGGCTTTGTAGTATCGCTAATCATAAAATTATTGATTATTACCGAAAGAAAAAGATTAAAACAGTTTTGTTTTCGGTGAGTCCAATGTTTGAAGAAATTGCTGACAAAGCTTTGACGCCCGAAAGAGATGTTTTAAAAAATGAGTTGAAAGAGGAAATAAAAAAGACGTTTGGAGAAATGAAGCAGGGTTATCGAAACATATTGCGACTTAAGTATTTAGAAGGCTGGAAAGTTGAAGAAATTGCCAGAAAAATGAATACAACAATAAAGGCGGTGGAATCAAAATTGATAAGAGCTAAAAAAGAGTTTAGGCAAAATTGGGCTTATGATAAAAAAAAGAATTAAAAATATTTTTAAACTGACAATATTGATTGCGGCTAGACAGATTTGGAAATTGATGTGTAATTTATATCATTTGATAACTGAACCAATTTTAACAATAAAGATGTTGATTAAAGAAAGAGACAAGTCACAAATTTTTTTGATTATAATGGTGGTTTTAGCACCAATAACTGCCTATTTTTTGGCGAGAATTGTTTGGGATTATTATCGTTATGGATTGGTAGTAAGAGACGTAGGAATGTTTTTTGGAATGTCGGTAAGTTTTGAAATACTTGTATTTTCGTATTTAGGGTTTTGGATAATTAGAACGGTAAAAAGAAAGTAAGCGAAGGGTTTGGAAAAAGGTAACGACGTAATTATCACCTATGATAAAAAATAATAAAATTGAATATACCAGCCAGGAATATTTAGAATTTAAAGACTTAACTGAAGAAATAGAACAGCAAGTAAAAGAAACAAAAATCCAAAATGGTTATGTGTTGGTTTATTCTTGTCATACAACCTTGGCTATTTGTGTTAATGAAAAAGAAAAAGGAATCGTGAAAGATTTTAAAAGTCTGATGGACAAAATGATTCCCAGAGATATTTATTATTGCCATAATGATTTGACTGTAAGAACGGAAAATTTAGTGTGTCAGTCAGCAAAATCTGATTGTTTAAACGGTCATTCACATTGTACTCATATGTTAATGCCAAATTCGGAGATGATTCCGATTATCGAAGGGAAAATGGCGTTGGGAACTTGGCAGAGAATTTTTGCCATTGAATTGGATTGTGAGAGGAAAAGAACGGTAATTGTACAAATTAGCGGCGAGTAATTTCTGCTATTTTTTGAATAACTTCGTCTAAAATGTCTTGGGGGGTGCTGGCGCCAGAACTAATAACAATGTTCTCTTGGTTAGTGAACCATTCCGGGTTTAATTCAGAAACGTTATCGACAATATAACTAATAGCTCCAGCTGATTCAGCAACAGAACGAAGACTATTAGAATTAGCACTAGTAGGAGCGCCGACAATGATGACAAAGTGATGCTTTTTAGCTAATTTAATAATTGCTTGCTGCCTCTCGGTGGTAGCCTGGCAAATATGAGGCAAAATAGTAAGTTGAGGATATTTATTTTTTAAAAAATCAAAGGCTTTTTGAGTTTCAGTGGTCGATAAAGTAGTTTGAGTAAGAACAATAGTATTTTTAGGGTCTTTTATTTGATAATCAAAAATTTGGGTTAAGGTGACTGGAGTAATAGATTTTGGGGCTTCGCCAACGATACCAACAGTTTCATCATGATCAATTTTATTACACAACAAAATGATATCTTTGTTTTGTTTAACTAATTGCCGGACAGTTTGGTGGGATTTTAAAACAAGAGGACAGCTGGCATCGATAATAATTAGTTGCCTATCTTTGGCTTGTTGATAAATTTCGGGAGCAACACCGTGAGCTCGAATAATAACAACAGAATTATGAGGAATATCATCGATCAAATAGACGGTTTTGATGTTTAAATTATTTTCCAACCAATCGACAACATGTTGGTTATGAACTAGCTCACCAAAAAAATAAATTGGTTTGTTAGAATATTTTTTGGCAGTATCTTGGGCTAATTTAATGGCACGGGTAATGCCAAAACAAAAACCGTGCGGTTGAGCCAAAATAATATTAGCCATGATGTTTTTTGAATCTTTTTTTGAATTTGGTTAGAGGAATACCGGGGCAAAACCAATGATCGGCACAACGGGCTTCATAGGTAATTTTTGAGTCACTAAAATCCTGAATAACAACTGTTGGACTATCATAATGAGCCGGTTTACTGTCGATAAGACGTTGGGTCATAGTGGCCGGAGCCCCGCAGGTTTTTTTGTGACCATCTTTGTAGGTACAACGAGCAGTAAGAGTTTCAACAGTGGTAGCTAAACCAAGTAATGATTCAATGGAGGCAAATGGTTCACCACGAAAACTACGATTAAGACCGGCGACAACAACTTCAATATCGTCGTAAAGTAAGGTTTTTATAACTTCTTTAATATTTTTATCGAAAAATTGAATTTCGTCGATAGCAACTAGATTAGGGCGTTTATTTTTGGGAAGTTTATAAATATCTTTTAAGATAAAGACAGAATCAGTCTGGTCTTTTTTGGAATTGGGAACCGGAATAGCTACCCAACAACCGCCATTACGGCAGCGAACTTCGTTAAGATCGAAACGATTGTCGAGAGCGGGTTTATAAACCCGAATTTCATAGTTTAGGGCGTCACGACATTCGGAAAGATGATCTAATAAACGTCGGGTCTTGCTGGAATTCATCGGACCGACAAAACAGGTTAAGGGTGCTCGTTGACGGGTCATAAGCCCATTGTAGCGTGAAAAAACCAGCTTGGAAAGAGCCTGTTATAATTAACCGAGTATGGACGAGAAAGAATATCATCGAAAAAGAAGAATGTTTTTTGTGATAAATGATAAGTTGGTCCTACCGGAAATTGGATCTGATAAATCACACTTTGAATGGCTGGAATCGAATAACTATTCGACAGACAAGGCAAAAAAAATTATAGAGAATAATTTAAGAGGGGTGATTAATCCAGATGGAAGTATAAGGTTTTTTGTGGGTAAAGATCGAACAATTAATGATTGTATAGAAGAAAAATTTTTTGAAATTTTGCCTGAATTAGTGAAAATATTTAATTTAAAATCAGAAATAATAATTGGAGGTGGAGTAAAAAAAGGTAAGGCTGGAGAAGTTTGGCCGGCGATAAAAGAATATGGACAAGTTAAAGATTATATTAAAAAATGAAAATATATTTTGTAACTGGAAATAAAAATAAGTTAAAAGAAGTTCAAATGATAATGCCGGAAATAGAAGGATTGGAGTTGGATTTGCCAGAAATTCAGGAACTGGATCATAAAAAAGTAGTGGAATATAAATTAAATGAGGCAAGGAAAGATAGACCTGGTTTAAATTTGATGATAGAAGATTTGTCAATGGAGATAGACGGAATGAATGGTTTACCTGGTCCATTGATTAAATGGTTTTTGAAATCGGTCGGAAGAGAAGGAATTTATAAGATGGCAAAAATGTTTGGTAATCAAAGGGCAGTGGCAACAGAAATACTGGGTTATGTTGATAGTGATGGGAAAATGATGTTTTTTGAAGGAATAGTAAAAGGAAAAATTGTGGAACCGGCTGGAGAAAGTGATTTTGGTTGGGATCCAATTTTTGTACCAGAAGGAAGTGATAAAACTTTTGCTGAAATGGGGGTAGAAGAGAAAAATAAAATTTCTCATCGAAAAATTGCTTTGGAAAAGTTGAAGGAATATTTGGAAAAGTAATTTATGACAAGAAACGTGTTTTATATGATGACAGGACTACCCTATTCTGGGAAAACTACATTAGTAAATGAATTGATCAAAAATCTTGATTTAAAAATAGTGTCGGTGGATGAAATTTTGGAGGAAAAAGATTTATGGAAAAACAGACAACACCCGACACAGGGTGATTGGGAAATGGCTTATGATGAAGCCGGAAAAAAAATTAAAAATTTACTAGTTGATGGAAATAATGTGATTTTTGATGAAGCAAATTTACGATATAGCCAAAGAGAGAATTTAAGAAAAATGGCTGATGGTTTGGGGGTAACGATAAAATTAATTTATGTAAAAATTGATAAAGATGAAGCAGTAAAAAGATGGAAAAATAATTTAAAAACCAAAAGAAAAAAACAATTAAGTCAAGAAGTTTTTGAGAGAACTTTTGAAATATTTGAAGAACCAAAAATAGAAGAAAAATCTATTATTTATAATCAAGAAACATCTTTGAGCAACTGGATCAAGAAAAATCTTTGAGACGCGGATGGGGGTCGAACCCATCTATACGGTTTTGCAGACCGTTGTCTAACCGCTTGACTACCGCGTCAGGTTAGAAAGTAATGTATTTTATCAAAAAACCCTCCATTTAGGAGGGTTTTAATGAGAATGTTTTTGGTTTACATCATACCGTTCATACCACCCATTCCAGACATATCTGGAGTTGGAACTGAATTTTGGGGCACATCAGTGATTAAAACATCAGTAGTTAAAATCATTTGACCAACAGAAACAGCATTGGTGAGAGCGGATTTGGTAACTTTGGCTGGATCAAGAATTCCAGCTTCAATCATAGACTCCATTTTGCCAGTAGCAGCATTGTAACCATAATCAGATTTTGAATCTTTACTAACTTTGTCTTTGATTAAATTAAAGATATAGCCGGCGTCTTCACCAGAATTTTGAGCAAGACGACGAATTGGTTGTTCGAGGGCATATTTTAATATATCAATTCCAACCTGTTCTTCAGCAGAATCAGTTTTAACTGAATCAAGTTTGAGAGAAGCTTTGAGTAGAGCAACGCCACCACCGGGAAGAATTCCCTCTTCGACAGCGGCTTTGGTGGCTTCGATAGCATCCTTAACTCTTTCAAGCCGTTCTTTCATTTCGACTTCGGTAGCACCACCGACTTGGATAACGATAGCTCCACCAACTAATTTGGCAATTCTTTCTTGGAATTTTTCTTTGTCGTAATCAGAATCAGTTTTGCTGAGTTGAGATCTGAGCTGAGAAACACGAGCTTTGATATCGGCTTGGTCACCAGAGCCACCCAAAATTCTGGTTTTATCTTTATCGGAAGTAACACTGTCGGCATGACCGCAATAATCTTCTGGTAAAGCGGTGTCAAACTTTATACCTAAATCATCAGAGATAACTTGTCCACCAGTAAGAGCAGCAATATCTTCGAGCATAGCTTTGCGACGATCACCAAAACCAGGAGCTTTGACAGCTAAAACATTGAAGACACCTTTGATTTTGTTGACAACTAAAGTAGCTAAAGCTTCACCATCAACATCATCGGCAATGATGACAAAATTTTTGGTAAGCTTAACGAGTTTTTCTAAGAAGGGTAAAATTTCCTGAAGTGAACTGATTTTTTTGTCGGTAATGACAATATAAGGATTATCGACGACAGCTTCCATACTTTCGGTGTTGGTAGCAAAATAAGCCGATAAAAATCCTTGGTCAAATTCCATGCCAGAAGTTTCTTTGGTTTCTAAAAATAAACCCTTACCTTCTTCGGCAGTAATTAAACCATCACGACCAATTTTTACCATACTTTTGGCAATAATTTTTCCAATTTCTTCGCTACCGGCTGAGATGGTGGCCACTTGTTCAATAGATTCAAGATCGTCGGATTTAATTTCTTTTTTGGTTTTATCAAGTTCATCAATGATGACTTTTAAACCTTTTTCTAAACCGCGGCGAATAATCATAGGGTTAGCGCCAGCAGCAACATTTTGAAGACCCTTGTTGACGATAGCTTGGGCTAAAACAGTAGCAGTGGTAGTACCATCACCAGCGGCATCATTGGTTTTACTAGCGGCTTCTTTGACTAATTGAGCACCCATATTTTCGTAAGGGTTTTCGAGTTCAATTTCTTTAGCCACAGAAACACCATCGTGCAAGACGGTTGGACCGCCCCATTTTTTGTCGATAGCGACATTGCGACCTTTGGGACCAAGAGTGGTGATGACAGCATCGGCTAAAGTATTAACTCCTTTTAAAAGTGATTGACGAGCATCAGCTCCGAATTTTAGTTGTTTTGACATAATTTAGTTAAAAGTTAAAAAGTAAAAAGTAATAATTTATTTGACGATGGCCATAATGTCATCAAATTTTAGAAGTAATAAATCGATGTTATCTTGTTTGATTTCTTTACCGCCCCATTCGCGATAAACAACAACATCGCCGACTTGGCAAGGAGCAGAAATTTCGCGGCCGTCATCAAAAATATTTCCACCAACAGCCAAAACTTTGCCTTGCTGTGGTTTGTCCTGATGGTTGTCAGGTAATAAAATACCAGAAGCGGTGGTTTGTTCTTGTTTTTGAGGCTGGACTAAAAGGAAGCCGGGGACAGGGTGAATTTTGGTTTGGGTCATAGGGTTTTTAATGAGTAATTAATAATTCACTATTATCAGTCTAATTATTAGACTGCTAATATTATAGCTGGCGAGATAAAAATGGCAAGGGATTAAACCTCTCTGTCAATAAATTGATATCTCCCCTTAAAAAAGGGAGAAGTCTTAATTTCTTGATAAAATAAAAAATAAAATGAAATTTAAAAAGGCTAGAATATTTGGAAAATTTAAATTCTTTTATTTAGAAAACGATCGATATATTGGTCAAAGGGTGGCGTTGGAAAAATATGAGCCATACGAAACACAATTAATTTTGAGACAGACAAGAATTGGAGATACAGTAGTGGATGTGGGGGCAAATATTGGCTATTACACTGTATTATTAGCCGATAAAGTCGGTAAAAATGGAAAAGTTTATGCTTTTGAACCAGATAAAATTAATTTCGAAATTTTGACTAAAAACATCAAGGAAAATAATTTAAAAAATGTAGTGGCGATAAATGCGGCAGTAGGTAGTAAGGAAGGTGAATTAAAATTGTATAAGTCGGAAGAAAATTTTGGAGACCATAAACTGTATGGAAATGATAAAGAAATTGAGAAAGTAAAAATTGTTAATTTAGATAAATATTTTGGTAATGAAAAAATAAATTTATTAAAAATTGACACTCAGGGTTGGGAGCCAGAAGTGATTGAAGGAGCCAAAGAATTGATTGAGAAAAATAAACCAGTGATGTTTTTGGAATATTCTCCTGCCAGTTATAAACAGGCAAAATTAAACGGGAAAAAGATGATGAATTTTTTGAGAAAAATTTATAAAAAAACTTGGTGGATAGATGAGTGGTTGTATATTTGTAAAAATTTGAGTCAGGAAAAAATTGATAAAATTTGCGCCACCAATAAAACCGGTTACGCCGATTTGTGGATGAAAAATGATATTGGATTAAGAATTGTCTGGGAACAATATAAAGATATAAAAATTAAACAATGGATCAAAAAGATGTTGTTTGACTAGATTGACTGAGATTACCGAAAACGATATGATAGAAAAAATTAAGTTATGTAATGAATGTTTTATCAGTAGATCAATTTAGTAAAGAGACTTTGGATAAGCTGTTTATTAAGGTTTCCGACTTTAAACAAAAATATCAGACAAAAGAAGGAAGAGATCATTTGTTTAGGTTACAATTTGGAAAGCAGATGTGTTCGTTTTTTTTTGAACCATCGACGAGAACAAGAATAAGTTTTGAACTGGCTGCCAGAAGATTGGGAATGGGAGTAGTGACAGTGGAAGATGCCAAAAATTCTTCAACTGTCAAAGGAGAAACATTGGAAGATACAATTAAAATTGTAAATTTGTATAATTTTGATTTAGTGGTAATGAGGCACAATGAGACGGGTTCATTAGCAAGGGCGGCTCAGGTCAGTAAAATACCAATAATTAGTGGTGGTGATGGTAAAGGAGAACATCCAACTCAAGCTTTATTGGACGTTTTCACTATTTGGGAAAGATTTGGCAGATTGGATAATTTAAACGTGACAATTGGAGGAGATTTGGCTAATGGGAGAACAGTGAGATCTTTGGCTAATTTATTATCAATTTATGATGGAAATACAATTAATTTTGTGTCGTCTCCCCAATTAAAAGTGGGTGACGATGTAAAAGAGAAACTAAAACAAGATGGAACAGGGTTTAAAGAAACAGATAACGTAGATTCGGTGTTGGGTGAATCTGATGTAATTTATTGGACCAGAATTCAAAAAGAAAGAATGGAAAATCCTGAAGAGATAGGGGCGAAATATGTAATTGACCAAAGCAAATTAAAAATCATCCCAGAGGACGCCATAATTATGCATCCCTTACCAAGAGTTGATGAAATTACAACAGATGTGGATAACGATAAACGGGCTTATTATTTTCAACAAGCCGAGAATGGTTTGTATTTGCGAATGGCGCTAATAGATTCGGTATTGAATGGGGAGATTTAAAAGAATGGTAGAATTGGGTAAATAAAAAAGATGTATGAATAAACTTTTCTTGGCTTCGCATTTTAGTAAAGTTACTTCTTTGGTTCAAGGGTTTTTTGGTGGATTAAATTTATCTGATATTAAGATGGCTTATATTCCTAATGCTGAACCGACAAAAGAACCTAAAAATAGGTCTAGTTATAAAGCTTTAGAATCTTTGGGTTTTAAGGAAATCATAATTGCCGATATTGAAAGGATGAAAAAAGATGAAATTAAAGGTATTTTTGATGAATGCCAAGCTATCTTTGGTGCAGGTGGAGATCCGATTTATTTAATTAATAAACTTAGAGAAACTGGTATGGATAAATTACTGATTCAAGAAATTGAAAAAGGTAAATTTTATTTTGGTTCTTCAGCAGGTTCGATGATTATGGGAGAAAAAATTAAAACTAGTAAACATTTAGGGCAAAAAACTGGGATAGGATTTGGTTTAGTAAAATTTAGTATCTTACCTCATTGGGGAGAAGAAAACGACGAGGATTATAAAGATAAAAAAGTAGAAATAGTTCAAGAAACTTATAGTGAAAAAATGTCGGTTATGACTTTGACTGATGATCAGGTAATAGTCTGTCTCTTATACACATCT